>DASRYX010000649.1:0-7209 GCA_035686985.1 Planctomycetaceae bacterium
ATATTCCGGGGCCATATTGGCAAGCGTCGCCCGGTCCGGCAGCGACATGCTCGATAGGCCGGGACCGTAAAACTCGACGAATTTGCCAACGACGCCGTGCTGCCGGAGCATCTGCGTGACGGTGAGGACGAGGTCGGTGGCCGTGCTCCCTTCGGGCAGTTTGCCGGTGAGTTTGAAGCCCACGACTTCAGGCAGGAGCATATAAATCGGCTGACCGAGCATCACGGCTTCAGCTTCGATGCCGCCGACACCCCAGCCGACCACGCCGAGGCCGTTGATCATCGTGGTGTGACTGTCGGTGCCGACAAGGCTGTCAGGATAGGCGACGCCGTTCTTCGTCAGCACGCCTTTCGCGAGGTATTCGAGATTCACCTGGTGGACGATGCCAGTCGCCGGAGGGACGACGCCGAAGTTCTGGAACGCCTGTTGCGCCCAGCGCAGAAGCTGGTAGCGTTCGTGGTTCCGTTCGAATTCCAGTGCGACGTTCTGCGCCAAGGCTCCGTCGGAGGCGAAGGCATCGACCTGTACGGAGTGATCTACCACGAGGTCGCACTGCACCAGCGGATTGATCTTCGCCGGATCGCCCCCCATGCGAACCATCGCGCTGCGCAGCGCGGCCAGATCCACCACCGCGGGAACACCGGTGAAGTCCTGCAGCACCACGCGGCCGGGCATGAAGGGGACTTCAACCTGAGCCGGTGCGGCGGCGCTCCAGTTCGCCACCTGCTTCACATGCTCTTCGGTGACGATGAAGTCATCGACATTCCGCAGGCAGGATTCCAGCAGCACCCGCATGGAGAACGGCAGGCGATCGATCTGCCCGAAGCCTTTTTCGGCGAGCTTCGGCAGCGAGTAGTACGTGCACTCAGCCTGGGATGTTTTCAGTGTCGTCGCGGTCCCCAACCCATTCGCACCGGCCATGTTCGCTCACACTCCGAAAGCCCTGAGGGAAACGACGGTTTCCCCGTCACAAGAAGTGTTGAAGATACCGCGCGCCGGTCGCAGAATGAAGCCCGGTGCCGCTTGCCGCTTTGCAGTGCGGAAGGCGTCCGTCAGACGCGAATTCTGGGATCATGCAAAGCACAAGCGAAAAGGATCTTCATGACGGTCCGAAAACTACAGCGGATTTGCGTGTTTTGCGGGTCATCCACCGGGTTTCACACCGCCGATGCGCAACTCACTGCTGACTTTGCGCGGATGTGTGTCGCGCAGGGAGCGGACATCGTCTACGGCGGCGGCAGCGTCGGGTTGATGGGGGTGGTCGCCGACGCCGCGCTCGCCGCGGGTGGGAAAGTCATCGGCGTGATTCCGGAGTTTCTCGCGACTCGCGAGTTGCTGCACACCGGACTCACCGAGTTGCACGTGG
Organism: Planctomycetaceae bacterium; assembly: GCA_035686985.1. Taxonomy (GTDB): domain Bacteria; phylum Planctomycetota; class Planctomycetia; order Planctomycetales; family Planctomycetaceae; genus DSVQ01. The sequence continues at coordinate 1,367 of DASRYX010000649.1, forward strand.
TGTCATCCATGCACACCCGCAAGGCGATGATGGCCGATCTCGCGGACGCCTTCGTCGCCTTGCCCGGCGGCCTAGGAACCTTTGAGGAACTATTCGAAGTCCTGACGTGGGCCCAGTTGGGGCTGCATCAGAAACTGATCGGATTACTCAATCCCCGCGGTTTTTTCACGGGGTTTCTTACGCAGGTGGACCGGGCGATCGCTGATGGCTTCTGTCGACCGCAGCACCGCGAATTGTTCATCGTCGAGGATGATGCGACGCGGTTGTTATCGCAGATGGCGAGTTACACGCCGCCGGTGCTGCCGAAATGGGTGCCGGCACGACCGACGGAAGACGTGACGTAGTCTTTACCAGCCCGCTGCGCGAGCAAGGGTTTCCTTCGACAACGAGGTAAAGAATCCCTTGCTTGCGCTGCGGGCTGGTCGGTTATGTTCGCGCCGACGGCGTGATCGTGCCCGTTTCCGGACTCGAGGCGGTCGCGTAGAGTTTCTTCGGGATGCGGCCGGATAGATGCGCTTCCCGCCCCGCCCAGCAGGCGTGTTTCATCGCGTGGGCCATCAGCAACGGATCGCGGGCACTGGCAATGCCGGTGTTGAGCAGTACGCCGTCGCAGCCGAGTTCCATCGCGAAGGCGACATCGCTCGCGGTTCCCACCCCGGCGTCGATGATCACCGGGTACGTCGGATCATTTTCCTGCAGGTATTCCAGGCAGATCCGGATGTTGTTCGGGTTGAGTACGCCCTGCCCACTGCCGATGGGGCTGCCCGCGGGCATCACTGACACCGCCCCGGCGTCTTTCAGCCGTTTCGCAGTGATCGGGTCATCGGTCGTGTAACACAGGACCTGAAAGCCGTCTTTGACAAGTTCGCGCGTGGCTTCGAGCGTCGCCACCGGATCGGGCAGCAGCGTTTTCTTGTCACCCAGGACTTCGAGCTTCACCCAGTCCGCACCAAGATTCTCTAACCCTAGCAGAATTTCCCGCCCTAATCGCGCGACGCGCACCGCATCCTCCGCGGTGAAGCAACCGGCGGTGTTGGGCAGAATCGTGTACTTCGACAAATCGATGAAGTCGAGAATATTCCGCCCGGCCGCATCGATGAGCCGTTCTCGCCGCACGGCGACGGTGATGACTTCGGCCCCGCTGGCTTCGAGACACTCCTGCATCGATTCGAAGGTCGCGTACTTGCCCGTTCCGACAATCAGCCGCGAGCGGAGCGTATGCGTGCCAATTTTCCAGGGCGTTTCCAGCGGACTCGACACAGGCGCCAATCCTTCCCACCAAACCGAACGTTCTTAGAAGCCCCGCCAGTATAGCCGAAGCTGCGAACAGGCGGCAGGGACCGGTCGTTGCGCATCTTTGCTAACAAACGAAAAGAGCCCCGATCGCTTTCGCGGATCGAGGCTCCGAATTCATCACTGTGACATGAATGTCTCAGTTCTTGGCACGGCCTTCGAAGGTGAACAGGCCGGTCGAGCCGAGCAGCGTGCCGTTGATCGTGGCGGTTCCCGGAACGAGCGGGGTGAGGTCGGTCACGAACGCGGAGAACGAGCCAACGTAGCCGTTGTCGTTAGCGAAGGCGAACACGAAGCTGAACGTCGCGCCGAGGGGAATCTCAACGAACGTGCCGTTGAAATCACCTTCCGGAGTGTGAACGCGGACGTCACCCAGGAGGATGGCGTTGAACGCGATTCCGGCGTCGGTGCCGTCGCTGGCCTCAACCTTGAACGAACGCAGAGAAGCGCCCGCTTCGCTGGTCGACTGCAGAGCACCCACGAACAAACCCATCAACGCCACAATGGTCAGACTACGCAGCATTATCAGCCCTCCGGTGTCATTGCCTCGCAAGATGTGAGATGAAGAGACCGGAGGCTGCGAGGCCGACACCCGGGCTCAGGACGCATGCGGAGCCAATGGGAGTAGTCGAAACAGACCACCAAATCAACCCATCCACCCCATCGCCCCAACGTTAACACCGGTTTTCCGACCTGTCTAGCAGCGCGACAGTAAATTCGGAAGATTCCTCAAACTTGACGATTCACGGCGAATACAAAGAATGCGACCAATAGGTAGAAACGATCTGCGTGATACGAACTAACCCGTAAATTCGTTCCCCACCTTGCGGGCGCGGGTCGGCTTATCGACATCGATCCCCAACGCTACACCAATTTCAACGAGCAGGTTCCACCCCGCGGCCATCTGAATGAAACCGTTGGAATCGCCCAGTGCGGGAATCGTGATCGTCGGGAACATCGTTGGTCGGCTGCTGATGGCAATCACCGACAGTCCAACGCCCTTCACCAGAACATCGTGAAACTTCTGCTCCGATTCCGGATACGGGTCGATCCACACCACGACATCGTCGGCATTCATGATCTCCTCGATGCCGTGAACCGCGTAGGTTCCTTCCAGGAAATCGCTGCGTTTCCGGGTGATTTCGTTGGTTTTCAACGTCAGCTCTTCGGCGACGCCGTCGTTCCGCCCGGCGAAATAGATCGTGCCGGCCTTCGCGAGCCGATCAACGATGGCCCGGTCAATCGGTGTGGTCAACGCTTGTTCGGCCGCATCCGCAAGCGCGGCCTGTTGACTCGCAAGAATTGGCTGACCTGCCACGGCTTCAACAAGCGCCTGACAGAACAACGCCTGTTCGATCACGCTCTTGGTCGCCGCCACGGCCCCTTCTTTGCCACACTTCAACACGAAGCCGGTGTTCGCCAGCCCTTCCAGCGTGGATTGGGGCATCGCCGTGAGGCTGAAGCGGCGGTCATGCCCGGCATCCTTCAGGGCGGTGAATAGTCGGATGACTTCCGCCGTGCGGCCGGAGTTGGACATTCCGAGAACCGCCCAGTCGCGAAGATCATATTCCTGGGATTGTCGCCCCGCGTCGGTGTGCAGATTCAACCGCCAGCCATGCCGACGGGAGTGGGCCATCGCATTCTTGGAGGGGAACAAGCGGCTGGAGCCTTCCCCCGTGAAATGCAGCTTCCTCGCGGCCCGGATCGGATCCACCAGCGGCCGCACGATGTCCGGATCAAAGTTCCGAATCACCTGCGGCGTCTGCAACATGTCCTGCACCAGACCGAACTGCGAATAGGGTGCCTGCTGACCGTTCATGAATCTCTTCCTTGCGATCATTTAACCCCCCGTTGTCTGCAACGGGGGGCGTTATTCCTCGTGATGCACACACACCAACCGGTGATTAAGTGGCTTTCGCCCGTTTTGCGGCGAGTGACACATACTGCGGCAGTTCACCGATCAGCGGCTGAACGTATTGCAGGAACGCCTTCGTGACATCGAAGCCGTCTTCGCTGATGTACTTATCCGGCATCGGGCGTTCATGCACCGCAACTTCATGCAGCGGGATCGTGCCGAATTCCATGCGGTACGGTTCGCTGGGTTTGTTGGCCCGCTGCATGGTGACCATGACCCCGCCCTGCCCTTTCAGTGCCAGCTTCACGGCCTGCTTGCCGCACGCGAACGCTTCCTGAAAGTCGAGCTTCACGCCGCGGTCGGCTCCGCACATGGGCAACGATTCCGCGATCTGAAACTCGCCGCGCCAACCGAAGGCATCGCTGATCATTTTGTGCAGCGCGACCGCGGCGCTGGTCCCGCCCATCGCCCCGAATTCGATGTTGCCGAATTTGTCCTTCGTTTGCGACGCGCTGACCGGCATGCCGTCGGCCTGTTTGATTCCTTCGCCACAGACAATGCTCACAAAGCCGTGCTTTTTGTGGACATCGGCGACTTTCTGCAGAAAACGGTCTTTGTCGAAGGCTCGCTCGGGCAGCAGCAAGATGTGCGGCGCCCCGGTCGCGGCCCGTGCTGTCGCCGCCGCCGCGGGCAGCCAGCCCGCACTGCGGCCAATCGACTGGAAGATCACGAACTGGTCAACTTTCTGCATGTCCCGCGCGAGCACGCCCGCCTGCAGGACGCTCAGCGCGACATAGCGCCCTGCACTCGGATATCCGGGCGTATGATCGGTTCCGAACAGGTCGTTGTCGACCGTTTTCGGCACGCCGACACCGGTCAACTCGTGGCCGTTTTCGTTAGCATATTTCGTGACGCGGTGGATCGTGTCCATCGTGTCATTACCGCCGCAGAGAAAGAAGTAACGGATGTTGTACTTCTTCAACTGCTTCAGAATCGCCGGGAAATGCTCGTCCTTGAGTTTCAACCGACTGGAACCAAGGGCGCTACCCGGCGTGTGCTTCAGACCGCTCCGCACCTCGGCCGACTCGTTGCCCAGATCGACGAGGTAATCGTTCAGCACGCCTTCGATGCCGTAGCGCATGCCGAGCACTCGGCCAATTTTCGGCGACTTGAGTGCCGTCTCCAGCACCCCCGCCAAAGACGAATTGATGACGGATGTCGGCCCGCCCGATTGTCCGACCAGCACATTTCCCACGGCCATGCTCAACGACCTTCCTGACGACAGAATCCGACTCGTTGCACAGAGTTTCCGTCCCGCGCGCGGAAAGTCAATCGAGCCGAAAAGATTCGCAAGGCTGCTAAACAACCCAGCTCAAACGGCTCCTTCACCCCGTGGTGGCAACCCGCTTCTGATCCGGTGTTTGCAGCCGATTTTCAGGAAAGGAAGATGGCGTTTCGCTCGATGCCGCTTCCGCGCTCAGGTCGAGAAACACACGGCCCGAGTTCTTCTGCAGCGAACGCAACTCGTCGACGATCCGTTGCAGATCGCCATCAAGCCGATCGGTCAATTCGCGTCGCAGCCCGCGAATTTCGTCAGTTGGATTCTTCGGAGTCATCATTCTCACCCGTCAGCTCTTCCGGAGTGCAGATAATCGGCGGAACATAGCCCGCTGTGCGACAGACAGCTTCAATCCGACCTCGAAGCGTCGCGTTCGCAATATGCTTGAAGTTCCACGTCACTAAATATTGTACGCGGTGAACTGCCGCCAGGGCGATATGCAAAGCATCGCGTGGTTCGGTAACCGGAACGGCGCCGGACGCCATTAAAAATTGTGCCAGATCGCGAACATCCTCCGTGAGATTAATCAGATCCAACTGGTTGATGATTTCAAGTCGTTCATGGGCCGCGATGGGATCTCCGGCGGCACACTCCTGCCATACGACCTGGGAAATCAGCAGGCGATAGTGTCGCTCGGCCATGCCCCACCATTGTCGCGTCAAGGCTTGGCGCGCCGAGACCGCCGGGTCTGCATAAATCCGGCCGGCGAGGTGACCGATCACGGTCGTTTCAACGTAGACGGTGTCCATGGCTGAGAGTTTAGCGAGCCGAGGCTTAACCTTGCACGCCACTGCTGGCGCGCTATGCTGAGAAACGGTCGACCTTTAAATTGTCCGACTCGAGACAGGATCGCGGGGAGCTCGTCAATGATCGCATGGCGTTCAGGACTTGTTGCGATCTTCGGCGTGATTCTGTGCTCGGCAGCGGGCGTCGCCGCGGAAGAAACAGCCGAGCAGGCGTTGCAGCGGTTTACGGCGGCGTTTCAGGGGCTGGATGTCGACAAGGACAAGTCGCTCACGCTCGACGAGTTTCTCCGCGGGCGGCAGGACGTTCCCGTCGCTACCCGCGACTACAAAATGGCCGATGCGGACGACAACCAGCGGCTTGCGCTGGAGGAATTCCTCACCGTCCGCGTGGTCGTCCCGCGTGATCTCTGCGGTCCGCTGCCGGATATTCTCACGGGGCTGGTGGATCAGATCATCCAGGCCCTGGATGCGGCCTGCGACAACTGGGACAAAGATCCGCAGCGGGAGATGGATGCGCGTCAGTTCGTCAGCGCGATCGCCTCGCAAATGGGGGGCAGCCTGGTGATGCGGATCAATACCCGCGAAGTGGACCCCGATCAGAACAATAAAC
>DASRYX010000650.1:0-3446 GCA_035686985.1 Planctomycetaceae bacterium
CAGCGAACGCTCGAGGAAGGGTTGGTACCGCACGCTGGTGACGGTTTCGAGCCCGAACGGCTGCTTCCACTGCCCGACGCGCACATTCCCGAGCACGGGCACTTTGGTGACTTCACCCCAGACATCGGTGAAGGACGGGCGGCCGAAGAACCCAAAGTCCAACTGTGCGAAGTAATTCACATTCTCAGCGACAGCGCCTTTGGCGGACAATCGCATGCGCCGAAATCCCGAACCGTCCTGAATATCGCCGACGTTCGCGCGATTCTCGGCGTCTTGCCCGAACCACAGCGAGTCGGCCTGAAAGAAGCCGTTGATCGTCACGTTCGGATATTTTACCGGAGCAGCGGCTGGGGTCACCGGTGCAAGATAACTGTAGCCGCCGTCGTAAATGGCGGGAGTCGGGGGCAGGAACTCGGCGTTAGCCGGCGTGACGCCGTCGCCTTGCGGAGCCGCAATCGGGCCGCTCGACAGCCGATTCCGCAGCGATTCGAGTTCCGCTTCGAGTGTCTGCACCCGAGCAGACAAATCCCCCGCCGGCGGCTGGGTCGTCGCCGGGGCAGGAGGGACCGGCATCGCCTCTTCAAACAGCGGCAAAGCCTCAGCGGCCAAGCTGGTTTTGACGCTCAACGCCATCACCACCAGCCACGTGCAACTTGCTTTCCAGGCCCGGTGCATCCATCCACCCCGTAAAGTAGCCGCTCCGGATCAAACTCGGCCGCGGGTCCGCCCCTGTGAGGAAAGCACCGCGTCAACTTGAGCCCATTCGCACGGCGACTCACAAACACTATGAAATGAATCGGCAGATTTATGGATTCGTAGTGAGCGGGAAAGATTACATCTTTAACGGGATAGACAGGCGGATGTCTTCAGGTGGCGGAAAAATCCCGCAACGAAAAGAATCGCCTCAAGAAAAAAGCCGGCCAGGAGATCGCTCCTGGCCGGCTTGTGGGTCTCGGATCGTAGCGCTACTTAATACTCGCGGGTCTTCTTGAGACCCGGCTGCGGCAGCGGATACTTGCCGTTGGCATCCGCCTGCAGTGGCGACGGGCCGTCCATCGTCAGCTGGTCGACGTTCGGGGCGAATTCATGCTCGCAGTTGAGCATGTCGTCCCATGTGACAACCTGACCGGTGTGGCACGCCATACGGCCCATCGCGGTGACCAGACTGGCTTCCGCCCCGCGCTTGGCTTCGTTGTAGGGCTTGTTCTGGCGGATCGCTTCGAGGAAGTGATCCCATTCCAGCTCGTACGGATTGGGTTCCGCACCCGGCCATTGCCAGACGAGGTCTTCCTTGTTGCCGATCCGCTGCGAGCTGTAAATCCGCGGGCGGGCCGGGCTATGGCCGCTGGTCGAGATGACCGCCGAGCCTTTCGTCCCGTGGGCATAGCTCGCGAACTCATTATGGCAACCGGGCATCGTGCGGCCTTCGAGCATCAGCTTCGTGCCGTCGGCGAAGGTGTATTCCACCGTGTAGCTGTCGAAGTTCTGATCGATCAGGTCGCCACGATAATGACGACCGCCGAAGCCCTTCGCTTCGACCGGCCAGGCATCCTTCATCCAGCACGATTCATCAATGTTGTGGATGAGGAAGTCGCTGAATCCGCCACCAGACAGCCACAGGAAGCCGTGGAAGTTGCGAATCTGGTGTTCTAGTTCGCTGCGATCCGCCGGCTTCGGCTTCACGTCGGCGTTGCCGGTCGTGCCCGCCGCGCGGTAAGCCCGCAGCAGCGTGATGTCGCCGATCGCCCCATCCTTGATGCGGTCATGCAATTCCTGACGGGCCACACAGTGCCGGCACATCAAGCCGACCGCGACCTTCAGATTCTTCTTGTCCGCTTCTTCCGACAGGGCGAGCATCTTACGCGTGCTGGGGCCGTCGACGGTCGTCGGCTTTTCCATGAAGACGTTCAGGCCCTTCTGGATCGCATACGCGAACATCGGCCAACGGAACGCCACCGGAGTGGTCAGGATCACCACGTCGCCCGGCTTCAACGCATCCATCGCATGCTTGTAAGCATCGAACCCGATGAACTTCTGGTCGTCGGGCACATCAACCTGTGCTTCGAACGGCTTTTTGACGTTCTCGTAGCTGGACTGCAGTTTGTCCTTGAAGACGTCGGCCATCGCGACGAGCTTCGTCGGTCCCTGCTTGCGGGAGAGGGCGTTCGCAATCGCCCCGGTCCCGCGGCCGCCGCAGCCGATCAGGGCCATTTGAATGGTGCTGTTCTGCCCGGCATACAGGGCCGGGGCCAGATTTCCGACCAGTGCCGACGCCGCGGCGACTTGGCCCGTCGTTTTCAACAGATCACGGCGCGTCAGGCCGTCACTCAACACATCGCTCACGGCAGTATCCTCAGAGATGAGATGCTCGAACGTCGGATTGCAGGGGGAATGCGATCGCGGCGGCGCCGGAATCGCAATACTCGATTTTAGTCTCCCGCACGAGCGCACTCAATGAAGCAAGTGGCAAACGTTGATGTAATCTTGCGGGAGAACTTTGTGGTTTCGGTTGCCCGAACTTTCCCGATTGACGAAGATTCGGTGTCGAACAACGCTGACCGTGCCGCCCGCGTCTCCAAACTGCCGATTTGATGCCGCCCACTGACTACACCAAAATTGCCAACGGCACGGTTTACGATCCCGCCAACGGAATCGATGGGCAGGTGCGGGATTTGTGGATTGCCGACGGGAAGATCGTCGAGCCGCCGACTGATCCCACGATCCGGCCTGCTAGAGTTATCGACGCTACCGCGCTCGTCGTGATGCCGGGCGGCATCGACATGCACTGTCACATCGCCGGGCCAAAGGTGAACGTCGCGCGAAAGATGCGGCCGGAAGAACGGCGCAACGGCGCGGTTCTGCATCGGACAAAGAACACCCGCAGCGGCACGATGGGCAGCGTGCCGAGCACGTTCGCCACGGGGTACAAGTACGCCGGGCTGGGATACACCACGGCGTTCGACGCGGCCATCCCGCCGCTCGGTGCGCGGCACGCGCATGAAGAGTTTGGGGACACGCCCTGTCTCGACAAGGGCTTCTTTGTCCTGATGGGCAACAACCACTATGTGATGGAATCGCTGCAACGGAACGAGCCGGAGAAACTGAAGGCGTTTATCGGCTGGTTGCTGTCATCGACCAAAGGTTTCGCTCCAAAGCTCGTGAACCCCGGCGGCGTCGAGGTCTGGAAATCGCATCAGAACGGCAACGTGACGGGGCTCGATCAGCACATCGATTATTTCGATGTCACGCCTCGGCAGATCATCCGGGGTGTGGCCCAGGCGGCGAATGAACTCGGGTTGCCGCATCCCGTGCATATTCACTGCAACAATCTCGGCATGCCCGGCAACTGGACGACCACGCTGGAAACGATGCAGGCCCTCGAGGGCCACCGTGGACACATCACCCACGCGCAGTTTCACAGCTATGGTGGGGGAGATGCCGATGAG
>DASRYX010000651.1:0-2698 GCA_035686985.1 Planctomycetaceae bacterium
CTATGGATTGGCTCGTTTCCAACTCCACCTATTTCAGCCTGACCACGAACGGTCGGCAGGTTTTTCTTGTCGATGGTGCTGGCTCGGCGCTGGAAGCGCTGACGTCCGAGCGCGGCCTCCGCGAACTGCCGGACGAACAGCAGCGGGAAGCGCTCAACAATGATGTCATCGCAATCGACCTGAACGCCGTGCAGAAGGATGCCGCTCAATCGTCGAGCTGGTCACTTCGCGCACGAACCAGCGGCGATCGAAGTCCATTTCGCAATCACACGTTTCTCGGGCCGCCAGCCGCGACGCCGGGGTTGATCGTGGTGCTGAGCGAGGTCGATCGGGAAGTTTGTGCGGCTGCCGTCGATTCCGAGACCGGCGAAGTGCACTGGATTCAGCCCGTGGCGGAACCAGATACAACGATTCTGGAAGACCGGGAGCGGTTCAAGCGGAGCTGCACGCCTGTCATCGCTCGTGGTTTCGTGCTCTGCCCGACGCAATTGGGTTCGCTGGTCGCGCTGGATCTGACGACGGGAGCGTTTGCCTGGGTGCATGCCCATTACGATCCGCGGCCGCCGGTCAGTCGCCCCGCGGCGTATCGGTCGATGGCGGCTTTGCCGCAGACGCGAAATGCGGCGTTCAACGCGCGGCCGTGGGTGACGGACTCCCGCGTCGTGTACCTCGCGGGGCAAAGTGACGCAATTTATTGTCTCGATCTCGAATCGGGTCGGGCGCAATGGTCGGTCAGCCAACCCGACGCCGATGCCATCGCGACTGTCACCGAGTCCGCCGTAGTCCTGCTCGGACGGACGAGCCTTCGGGCGTTATCGCTGGAGAACGGTGCTGAACTCTGGTCCGTGCGCCTGCCGGTCCCTCCCAGCGGTGAAGCCGTGGCGTATCAGGGGGAACTCGTGGTTCCCCTGTCAAAAGGAAGTCTGTGGCGTGTGCGGCTGCATGATGGAGCGGTCCTCTCGAAGGAGATCGGGAGCGAGCGCTATCCAACGGGACATCTTGCCATCACGCGCGATGGGGTTGTCGCTTTGGGAACCGACGGACTTTCCGCTTATCAGTTTACGAGCGTGGTCCGTCAGGAACTTGCGAAGGCGGCAACACCGGCCGTCGCGAATGCCGCTGATGAATTTCGTTTCGCCGAGGTGGCTCTCGCGGAAGGAAATCTTGCGGAGACCGTGAAACACCTCGAAGCGGCGCGCGGTCTCGATGCCGCGGGCTGGGCTGCTCGAACCGATCCGCTGCTGCGCGGTGCTTATTTCTCGTTACTGCAATCCGACCGGGAACGTCGGGCGGTCTGGCTCGAGCGTCTGCGACCTCTGTGTCAGACCGGCGAAGACCAGACGCGCTGGCTAATTGCGCGCGGCGAATGGGAAATGGATCAGGGCCGTAATGCCGAGTTGATCAGGACGTTCCGGGAACTGGCCGAGCGACCGGGAGCGGCTTTGCACGAAGTCGCGGCCGATCCCGGGCTGGCGGTTTCTGGCACGGGCTGGATGCGTCGGGCCCTCCGTCATCTACCGGAGGCACAAAAAACAGAAGTCACCGATGTGTTGATGGCGGCGGGGAGAGACCCGTCCGCAGCCCGCGCGGTCGAGGCGGTCTTTCCGCAATCACCGCGGGGTGATGGCGTCCGCCCGCAACTCGCGAACGACGCTCGCGCACAGGGACAATTCCACGCAGCGGAGACGTGGTGGCTGCGAAACGCCGAATCGACTGATCTCGCGGTGGCTGCTGCAGCGGTGCGACAACTGGCCGAACTTTATACAGAGAATGGAATGGCGAGTGCGGCCGCAGTGCAGTGGGAGCGACTCGCCACCGAGTTTGCAAAGATCGACTGCGGTGGTACCACCGGCCGCAGTTTTGTCGAAGCAAAATCGAGACAGGGTGGTGCCGTCGTCGCGGCGTATCAAAGGCAAGCGAAAATCACTTGGCCCCTGACGCGTGCGCATATTGATGCGGAACGGCGTGAGCCGACCGGAGTGGAATCCGCGGAGCGAGTCGGCAATCCCCAGCGGGAACTGGTCTTTCAGGCGGAGCGGTATGCCCGCTGGCGAATGCATCCGCGCGAAGATTCCGACTTCGAGTGGACGCAACGGATGGACGGCGCGGAATCGTATCTGCTCGCGTGGGATCGGTACGCGCAGCACCCGCGCTTTCACGTTCCGATTCCCCAGGGTGCGATTCCGTTTGCTCCGTCATTCGGCCGGCTCGCATTCGAGCGGGCGATTCCCATCGGAGCCCCCGCGCAAATGCGGATGATCTCGGTCATGCAACCGGCGACCGATGGCGAGGCGTGGTCGCAGAAGCTGCCCGAGTGGGAAGATCGCAGCGCTGTGCCGATGATCGGCCCGGGGACATTGCGGCTGCAGCTCTATCAGTTGCGGTCCACGCTCGTGGCTCTTGATCCAGCGGACGGTCAGGTCCTGTGGCGAAGAAACGACCTGGAGCCGCATTCCGGTCTGGTCGATCGCGCGATGGGAATCTTCGCCGATGATCAGGTGGTGGGCGTGCTCGGTGCCGATCGCATCAGCTACCGCCTGCTCGATGCCGCGACCGGAGACGTTCTCCGCAACGGGAAACTCGAAGCCGATCGGTCGTCGTTGCGGTTTGCCGCGGGCGCGCGTCTCATCTGGGTGATCGAAGGAGCCGATGGAAAACGCGTGCGCATCTGGGACGCCGCCGAAGATCGGGTCATTTT
>DASRYX010000652.1:0-3936 GCA_035686985.1 Planctomycetaceae bacterium
CGGTTTGTGAGGGGAGAGAGTCTTCCATGAAACATGTCGTCTTCGCTGCTCTGGCAGTGATGAGTCTCGCCACCGCGGGATTGTCCGCGCCGCCGGCGGAGTTAATCGGTCGCATTCAATCGGTCGGCAACGAAGGGGCAAACCATGCCGCCGCCATCGCCGCGGTGAAAGAATTGTCGAAGGCCCCGCCGACGGCGTTGCCGGAGATTCTAAAAAGTTTCGACGCCGCCTCACCGCTCGCTGCGAATTGGCTCCGCGGTGCGTTTGAGACCATCGCCGACCGGGCGCTGCGGCGGCAGCAACTCGATGCCCGTGCCTTGGAAGCGTTCGTCGTCGATCGTAACAACAACGCCTCGGCCCGACGGTTGGCATACGAATGGTTGCTGAAAGTCGATGGCACCGCCGCGGATCGATTGATCCCCGGTATGCTGCAGGACGCCAACGCCGAGTTCCGCCGGGACGCGGTGCAACGATTGATCACCGCCGGAACGACGCAGCTCGACGCCGGGAATAAAGAGGACGCGACGAAGACGTTCCAGCAGGCAATGATCGGAGCCGTCGATGACGATCAGGTGCGGGCGATCGTCAAGCCGCTGCGAGATCTCGGCGAGATGGTCGACATCCAGAAACATTTTGGGTTTGTCACCGCGTGGCAGCTGATCGGCCCATTCGACAACACCGGCACCAAAGGCTTTGATGTCGCCTACCCCCCGTAGAAAGAGATCAAGCTCGACGCCAAGTACCCCGGCAAGGGGGACGAAGAAGTCGGCTGGAAGGAGTTTGCGACCGATGATGAATATGGCACAGTGAACCTCGTGAAAGCGCTCGCGCCGCACAAAGGGGCGATCACCTACGCCACTGCGGAGTTTCAGAGCCCCAAGGCCCAGTCGGTCGAAATTCGCCTCGGGACGCCGAACGCGTGGAAGTTGTGGGTCAATGGCGAGCTGGTGTTCGGTCGCGATGAATATCATCGCGGGGAACAGCTCGATCAGTACAAGGTTCCCGTGAAGTTGCAACCCGGGCGGAACGTGATCCTGCTGAAAGTCTGCCAGAACGAGCAGACGGAAGAATGGGCGCAGGACTGGAAGTACCGGCTGCGCGTCTGCACGAACAGTGGGTCCGCGGTGTTGCCCAGCGACACCAAGACATCTCAACTCACGACTGGCGACGTGCGCGTGGCCAAGGAAGGACGGTAACCATGCGCGGATTCTCTTATTCCTTGATTGTACTGACTACGCTCGTGTCTTCGTCCGCGCTGGCCGACGACTGGCGGCAGTTCCGCGGGAACAACACCGACGGCGTCGCCGATGACACGCCGATTCCCACCGAATGGGACGAAGGCAAGAACATCGCGTGGAAAGTGCCGCTGGTCGGACGCGGACTTTCTTGTCCCATCATCGTCGGCGATCGCGTCTTTCTGACCTCGTGCAGCGGTTACCGGCAGGATCGCCTGCACGTCACCTGCTTCGCGGCGAAGGATGGCAGCATCCTCTGGGAACGCCAGTTCTGGGCGACCGGGCGGACGAACAGCCACCCGAAAATGTCGAATGCGTCCTCAACCCCGGCGAGCGACGGCAAACGCATCTTCGCGCTCTACTCCAGCAACGATCTCGTGTGTCTGGATCTCGACGGCAACCTCGAATGGTTCCGCGGGTTGACCGTCGACTTTCCGAATGCGAGCAACAGTCTGGGCATGTCGTCGTCGCCGATTGTCGTTGGCGACACGTTGATCACGCAGATCGAGAACGACAGCCAGTCGCTCGCGCTCGGGATCGATGTCGCGACCGGCGAATCTCGCTGGACGAAAGAACGGCCCAAGCGCGCGAACTGGACATCCCCGGCGGTCTTACGCGGCACGAAGCCGGACGAAGATCTCGCGCTCCTGCAATCCTCCGCCGGTCTTGCCGCGGTGAATCCACGGACCGGGGCCGTCGTCTTCAATTATGAGAACGGGGCGAGCACGATTCCCTCGGCGACGGTCAGCAGCCGCACCGCGTTCATTCCGTCGAACGGGATTGTCGCGTTCCAGTTTGCGGACGGCAGCGCGAACCCGGAGATTCTCTGGAAGGAAGACAAGCTGAAGCCGGGCACGGGCACGCCGACGGTCTATCGCGACATGCTCTACTGTGTGAACAACGCCGGGGTGGTCTTCGCTGCCGATGCGAAGACAGGCAACATCAAGTGGCAGGTGCGGCTGGAAGGGCCGTTCAGCTCGAGCCCCGTCGCCGCCGCGGGACACCTTGTGTTGTTCAACGAGAAAGGTCTCGGCCAAGTCGTGAAGCTAACGGAAGGCGAGAAGGGTGAGATCGTCAGCAAGAACGATCTGGGAGAAGTGATTCTCTGCACCCCGGCGATTGCCAACGGTGCGATCTACGTCCGCAGCGATCAGCACCTGTGGAAGCTCGCGCTGCCATGAGCCCGGTCGCGAATCCATGTTTAGCCGCGACCCGGAGGGGAGCGCGCCGCGCTACAACACGCGTCGTAATATCCGGGCCAACGCTCCGTTGGCGCGTTGCGGCTAAACTTTCGACGGGGTGGCCGGGGCTGGAGCGTATTCGCGAAGCCCCGGAACTATCGACGCCGTCGCTGCCGGGGCTTCCTCCCCTTGGTCGTCCAGCCCCGGCCACCCATGCGTTACTTGACCAATCGGCCGCCGCGGTTGTTGATGATCTTCTTGAAGATGTTCGTGAGCTGCGCTTCATAGTCAGACGGGTCGTCTGTGCCGCGGGGACTGATCCCGTTCTCATCGGTCTCAGCGATCCGGGCCACCCGATCCAGAAACTCGAGGTCCGCTCCGAGTCCCATGCCGACGCCAAACGTCTTGGTGCGTTCGGCTTCGGCCTGCGCAACCTGCATGAGCGCGCCGTTGTACCACGGGTAATCGCCACCGTAATAATCCGGGCTCGCATGACCGGCGATGTAGCCATTGATGCTGTCCGTGTCCGATTGCCAGATATTCGGAACGCCGTCGGTGCACAGCACAATCACCTTCGTCGTGAAGGATCGGGCGGCTCCGCCTTGGGCCGTCGGCTTGAGATGCTCGCGCGCGAGTGCCAGACCGTTCTCGGTCGCCGTGCTGTTGCCCATGTCGCTCACGGCCTGCAACGTCGTGCAGGCTTGTTTGGCGTTCGAGAAATTCTCCGTGAGCGACACCCGCACCTGCGGCGCGTGCGTGGCATCCGCAGCATCGAACGTAATCACGCTGACACGATCCCCCGCGCCGGGGGCCAGCCCGATGTTTCGCTGCCGGACTTCTTCGATCGCCGCGATCAAGGCCAGTCGCACGGCGTGCATCGGTTGTTCTGACGGCGGAAAGTTGAACGCTCCCCCACCGACCGATTCGCTGTGCAACGGGCAGAACGGACTCTCCGCCGAGAGCTGCGTTTTGAACGCACCACCGACGGCGACGTTCGCGTCGTTGTCATACAGCGGGCTGCGATCGCGGCCCCAGTCGAGAAGGAACTGTGTGTAAGTGATGTATCCCACGCGGTTGGTCCACGCCCACGGTGCGCTCGCGCCGGAGTAAATGCTGTCGTTGGGATTATTGAAGCCGACAATCGTGTCGAAGTCCTTGCTGTCGGGCACATAGATTCCGGCGTTAGAACCGCGGCGCGGGATGCCGGGTGTCTGTTGAATCGCACCGAATGTGTGCGGCGTCAGCAGCAGCCGTGCTGCACCGATGTTCGATGCGTCGGTGACCGCGCCGATCACCCGCGGGAAGGTCTTCCGGCGTGCCGCATATTCGAACCAGCGAAATGGCGTAATCGCTCCCGACGGCGCGCTCGGTGGTGGAGGCGGGGGAGGTTCGCTTGAGCCGCCGCCACCTCCGCCGCCGCCCGAAGGTGCCGGTGTGTCATCGAACTCGCCGACCCAGCACTGCACGAGGACATAGTCGAGATACTTCTCCCAATAAGCATAGTTATCGGGGTTGCTGGA
>DASRYX010000653.1:0-2465 GCA_035686985.1 Planctomycetaceae bacterium
AGAATTGAAAAGTGCAAAGTGCAAATTGGTCCAGACGATAGAATGTCTTTCATTTTTCAATTTGCACTTTTCAATTCTCAATTTGCAATCCACCCCTCAGCCTATCACGCCGACCCGGCATTGACCAATCCGCGGCTCTCCCTCTACAACTCTGCGGGGGCATCATGCGCGGCGTTTCTTCACCACCGGCGGCGTTCTACACCTGTCCGGGCGAGCAGCACGCGATCAGTCGCTCGGTGCATCTGGCGCGACTCGCAGCGTTCTATCCGGTCTGCCAGAGTTGCCCGCATCGCTGCGATTCCGGACTCCTTCCCGAAAGCGTACTGAACACGTGGGAGGCCACGACGCCGGGACGCATCAGCCAGGTGCGATTCGTCGGCGACGGTCTCCGTGGGCGTTATCTCAACGATCTCACGCGCATCGAGGCCCAACAATGGGCAATGGTCCTCGCGTCATGGTTGTGGGATCAGCGACCGCTGCCGGGACGATGTGACGAAATCGACACCGACCAAACCACGGCACGTCTTCCCGCGGGGCCGGTGGTCGTCGTTGGTTATGACGAACGCGTCTCGTCGCCGGATCTCGCCATCGGCGTCGTTACCGGACTGCGACGCATGGGCTGTCAGGTCGTCGATCTCGGCCAGACATTGAAGCCGGTCTGGCAGTTCGCCGCGGGTCAACTCGCCGCCGACGCCGGCATGTATATCACTGGGAACGGTTTCGACGCCGCGTGGACCGGGTTCGACGTCCTCGGTCCGCACGCTGTCCCGATGGACGATGAGCGGTTGTGGACGAAGTGGTCGATCGCGGTCACCCAACCGGTTTCGCGGCCGACTCGCACCCCCGGAACGCTCCGCACGTGGTCGGTCACTGCGGATTATGAATCGACATTGTGGCAGCACTTTCATGCGCTACGACCGTTCCGTGTCGTCTGCGGGGCGACCTCGCCGCTGATGGAACAACTTCTCGCCCGGATCTTTCCCCACACGCCGTGTCAGTTTCATCTGGTGCGTTTGTCACAACCGCGCGACGAAGACCTGGCGGCTGTCACCGCGGCGACGTTGCGGCAAGCCGTGATCGAAACGCAGGCCGACCTGGCGCTCGGATTCGCCGTCGATGGCCAATCCGTCACGCTGATGGATGAGCGTGGCGAGGTCCTCTCGCCGGCCCATTGGCTGCCGTGGCTCATCACGCGGACCCTGGTCGAACATTCCGATCGAAACGCCGTGGTGACCCGCCGTGCGATCGAACAGGCTTCGGCGCTCGCTTTGGCTCGAACCGTCATCGACGGCGGGGCGACCGAGTTCGTCACCCGGTTGAATACTGACACTGCCCTGTGCGGCGTCGATGACGGACTGCGGTTCTGGTGGGCCGATGCTACGCCGGTGTGCGACGCGCTGGTCACCCTCGCGGCAATCCTGCGTGCCGCCAGCTGGAGCGGCGAACCGCTGTCCGAGCAGGTGCGGTAGGTCAGGCTGTGCCTGACTTATCCTCTTTACAAACGTTAAAGAAGTCAGGCACAGCCTGACCTACGGGAGAGAATTCCGTTGATCGTTTGGCGGCGGACGATACACTGCGGGAAAAGCGCGACGCCCTTTCTCGAAGCCGGACCCATCGTGTTTTCGCGCATCGTTGTTGTTTCTCTCGTCTTGTTCTTGAGCGGTTGCAGCGATTCGGGACCACAACTGGCCCCAGTGGTCGGCCACGTCACGCTGGATGGCAAACCGTTGCCGCGTGGATCGATCAGCCTGCGACCGGAATCGACGAAAGACGGCTGGGAACAACCCACCGGCAGCATCGACGCCGACGGGAAGTACGCGGTCTACACGCAGGGACGACCGGGAGCGCCGCCGGGACGTTACCGCGTCATCATCTTCGCGACCGAAGCCACGCACGATGCCAATGGTGCCGCTCATCCCGGCCTACCGACTTCGATCGTTCCGGCAATTTACAACGATCCGGAACGCACGCCGTTGAAAATCGAAGCCACTCTCCAATCGCGGGCCCCGTTCGATCTGGAGTTATCCGGTCATGATGCGAAATGAGGTCCGCCGATCGCGTGGGTTCACGCTGATCGAGTTGCTGGTGGTGATTGCGATCATCGCCATTCTGATCGCGCTGCTGTTACCCGCCGTGCAACAGGCCCGCGAAGCCGCCCGGCGCACGCAGTGCCGCAACAATCTGAAGCAGCTTGGACTGGCGATCCATAACTACGTCGACAATTACTCGACCCTTCCGATCAATCGTTACGGCGACTATGTGTATTCATCGGTGTGGAACGGTCCGTACGAAGACTCGCGTTCATGGAGTTGGCTTGTTTCCATCATGCCGTACGTCGAGGCGTCACCGCTCTACAACATGCTGAACTTCGAGAACACTGCCCTCAACGACAGTCCGTATCTCAAAACATCTTTGGCGTACCACTTATGCCCGTCGGATGTGATTGGCGGCCCGCGCAACGAACG
>DASRYX010000654.1:0-4002 GCA_035686985.1 Planctomycetaceae bacterium
CCGCTCACTCCGGTGGAACGCGTTCCCACGATCTTTGTTGATTACTCGCACTTCGGCGGCGACAGCGGGGCTCCGGTGATTGCGACGGTGAACGATGAGCCGCTGGTGGTCGGTCTCGTCTTCGCGATGCTGCGAATCACCGACAAATCAACAACTACGTTCGAGGACCGGACCATTCACATGCCCTTGGGACTGGGCATCGCCGTGCAAGGACCGCTGATCCGGCAGACCATTGACGCGTGGAAGGCGAAATAGACGTAGGGTTTGCCGAGTCCGCGAGGCGAACCTACCTCTTGCACTGACGAAGAAAGAAAGAAAGAGGTTCGCCTCGAGGACTCGGCAAACCCTACAAAAGCTCCCTGCTAGCCGCAAATCCCCCCGTTAATCTTTCGCCGCGAGGAAAATTTCGCGACAATCTCCGGGTTCGGCCCTGATTCCCCGGAATCGGGCTCGCCGATGCGAACCGCCGCCTTTTGTTGAGCCTCTTTCCAGCATGGTTACTCCGCACCGCTCCGGTCTGTTTGAAGAACTGCTTCACGATCGCATCCTCGTCATCGACGGGGCGATGGGGTCGATGATCCATCGTTTCGAGCCCACCGAAGCCGATTACCGCGGCGAACGCTTCAAATCGCATCCCATCGACTTGAAGAACGCCAGCGATGTGCTGGTTCTCACGCAGCCACAGATGATCAGCTCGATTCACCGGCAATATCTCGAAGCCGGAGCGGACATCATCGAGACGAACACCTTCGGCGCGACCGAATTGATGCTGCATGAACTGCAGCTCAACGGTCTGGCGTACGAGATGAACAAGACGGCCGCGGAACTCGTGCGGTCGGTCGCCGATGAATTCACGAAGCAGAACCCGTCGAAGCCGCGGTTCGTCGCCGGGAGCATGGGACCGACGAAGTTCCAGCTTTCGTTCAATGCTGACAAGCCCGGTCATCGCCCGGTCACGTTCGACCAGATGGTGGAGGCCTACGCCGAGCAGGTTCGCGGCCTGCTGGATGGCGGCGTCGATGTGCTGCTGCCGGAAACGTCGTTCGACACGCTGAACATGAAGGCGGCGTTGTACGCCATTCAGCAGGTGTTCGAGCAGGGTGGCCGCAAAGTCCCGGTGATGGTGTCCGGCACCATCTTCACCGGCGGCGTGACATTAACGGGGCAATCGCTGGAAGCGTTCTGGGCTGCGGTGTCGCATGCCCCGATGACATCCGTGGGCCTGAACTGTGCGCTTGGTCCGAAGCAGATGCGGCCGTATGTCGAGTTGCTGGCGAACTCCGCGAATCGCTACGTGAGTTGTTATCCCAACGCCGGGATGCCGGACGGCATGGGCGGGTTCGATTCTACCCCCGCCGAGTTCTCCGGCATCATCCGCGAGTTCGCTGAAAACGGCTGGGTGAACATCGTCGGCGGCTGCTGCGGCACGACACCAGACTTCATCCGCGCCGTGGCGCAAGCCGTGGATGGCGTCGCGCCCCGCCGTATTCCTTCAACGCCGCACTGGTCGTGGTACAGCGGCTCGCAAGCGTTGATCGTGAAGAGTGAAGAGTTGAGAGTTGAGAGCGAAGAATCTTCTGACTCTCAACTCTCAACTCTCAACCCTCAACCCTTCCTCGTCATCGGAGAGCGCACCAACGTCACCGGCTCCAAAAAATTCGCCCGGCTCATTCGCGACAAGCAATACGAAGAGGCGTTGACCGTCGCGCGTCAGCAGGTCGAAAACGGCGCGAACATGATCGATGTGAACATGGACGAAGGCCTGCTCGACAGCGAGCGGGAAATGGTCCATTTTCTCAATCTCATTGCCGACGATCCGGACATCGCCAAGGTGCCGGTGATGGTCGACAGCTCGAAATTCAGCGTCATCGAAGCCGGGCTGAAATGCCTCGCTGGCAAGGGCGTGGTGAACTCGATCAGCCTGAAAGAAGGCGAGGAAAAGTTCCTCGAACAGGCCCGGACCATCCGCAAATATGGAGCCGCCGCCGTCGTCATGGCCTTCGATGAAGAAGGCCAGGCGGCAGACAAGGTCAACAAGGTCCGCATCTGTCAGCGGGCTTACAAACTGCTCACAGAGAGGATCGGGTTCCCACCGGAAGACATCATTTTTGACTCCAACATCCTTACCGTCGGCACGGGGATGGAAGAGCACGCGAACTACGCCGTCGAGTACATCGAAGCCGTCCGCGAGATCAAGGCGACCTGCCCATACGCGAAGACCTCCGGCGGTGTGAGCAACGTTTCCTTCTCCTTCCGCGGGAATGAAGTCGTCCGTGAAGCGATGAACGCGGCGTTCCTGTACCACGCCATCAATGCTGGCCTGGACATGGGGATCGTCAACGCCGGGCAACTGGCAGTGTACGACGAGATCGACAAGGAATTGCTGGAGTACGTCGAAGACGTGCTGTTGAACCGTCGGCCCGATGCGACCGATCGCATGCTGGCGTATTCCGAGGAACTCAAAGCCCGCGGCGCGAAGAAAGTGGAAGGCGAAGCCGCGATCGAAGAATGGCGAACCGGCACAGTCGAAGCCCGTTTGCAGCACGCGCTGTTGAAGGGGATCACGGATTACATCGACGGCGACACCGAAGAGGCCCGCGTGAAATACGGCCGCCCGCTGGAGGTCATTCAGGGCCCGCTGATGGACGGTATGAACGTCGTCGGCCGCCTCTTCGGCGAAGGCAAAATGTTCCTCCCGCAAGTGGTGAAATCCGCCCGCGTGATGAAAAAAGCCGTCGCTTATCTGCAGCCGTTCATGGAAGCGGAAAAGGCCGCCGCGAATGGTTTGGAGAGCCAGCAGCCGTCGACCGTGAGCGCATCATCGTCGCGCGGCAAGATTCTCATCGCCACTGTCAAAGGCGACGTGCACGACATCGGCAAGAACATTGTCGCTGTGGTGCTGCGGTGCAATAACTTCGAGGTGATCGACCTCGGCGTGATGGTCGCGTGTGACAAGATTCTGGAGACCGCGAAGCAGGAAAACGTCGACATCATCGGGCTGTCGGGGCTGATTACGCCGTCGCTCGATGAAATGACGTTCGTCGCGAAGGAAATGCAGCGGCAGGGATATACCACGCCGTTGCTGATCGGCGGAGCCACGACCAGCGCGAAGCACACCGCCGTTAAGATCGCCCCGCATTATGCGTCGCCGGTGGTGCACGTGGTGGATGCGTCGCTGTCGGTCCCCGCGGTGGAAAGTCTGCTCGATCCGGGCCGGAAAGCGGACTATGTCGCGAAGGTGCGTGCCGGTCAGGATCGCGACCGCGCCAATTTCGCGGGGATGCAGGCATCGCGCAAGCTCGTGCCGTATACCGAAGCCTTGTCGCGCCGCTGTGCGACCGACTGGGCGACCGTCGACATTCCCACGCCGGCGTTTCTCGGCACGAAAGTGCTGGAAAACTATCCGCTCGAAGAACTGGTGCCCTACATCGACTGGTCACCATTCTTCATGACGTGGGAACTGCGCGGCAAGTACCCACGCATTTTCGAAGACGCCGTTGTCGGTACCGAAGCGAAGAAGCTCTACGACGACGCCCGCAAACTGCTTGATCGCATCATCAAGGAAAAACTGCTGACCGCGCGCGGCGTGTATGGCTTCTGGAAAGCGAACACCGTCGGCGATGACATCATTGTCGATCGATCATCCACGAGCCTGCCGCATCCGTTGCGGTTTCCCATGCTGCGGCAGCAATGGGAGCGCGAGGGCCAGAAGGATTTCCGATCGCTGGCCGATTACATCGCGCCGCAGGAGAGCGGCCGCACCGATTATCTCGGCGCGTTCGCCGTCACCACGGGTATTGGTTGCGATGAACTGGCGAAGAAGTTCGAGCATGAACTGCATGACGATTATCAGTCGATCATGACCAAAGCGCTCGCCGATCGGTTGGCGGAAGCGTTCGCCGAGCGGATTCACCAGCAGGCCCGCGACGACTGGGGCTACGGCGGCAGTGAAGGCCTGTCGAACGACGATCTCATCGACGAAAAATACCGCGGCATCCGCCC
>DASRYX010000655.1:0-1910 GCA_035686985.1 Planctomycetaceae bacterium
GCCTGATCGCGCGCGAGCTGCGCCTGGGCCTGATCGCGCTGGGCTTCGAAAAGCCGGGGATCAATCTCGGCGAGGACATCGCCTTCCTTGACGAACTGTCCTTCCTGCATCGCGACTTTAACCAGCTCGCCTTCGACACGACTGCGGACCGTGACCGCCTGAAACGCAGTGACTGTGCCGAGACCGTTGAGATAGAAGTTCACGTCGCGCTGCCGCACCGGCGCGGTTCCAACCATCGCGGCGCGTTGCGGTGGCTTGGTCGGCTTCGGCGGGCTCAACTTCGCCACGACCGGAGCCACGTACGGCTCGAGTTGCTCGCGATAGTGCCAACCGGCGGCACCTAACCCGAGAGCGACCACCCAGAAGACCCAGCCCCAGCGTCGCGGAGGCCGCGACAACGCCGGATCGGGCTTTGGAATCGGTGGACGTTCAGCGGGCGGGGCGGGCTTCGCAGAACGATGTTCCAGGGATTCCGCAGGACGATCCACGGGCGGGGCGGCCATGGCAAGTACTCAACCGGGCAAGCAATGTCGGCGGGATTCACAGTTGCATCACACATTCAGCATACATCTCTTTAAACCCCTTGTCTCCGGTCGAGTTTCTCCAAATGCTGACATTACCGAACCTTAAACGGGGAGATCCACCTCCGCCGATCAACCGGAATTCTCATGCGGCCCACGGCGGTCAATTGATATTCCGCGAGATGCACTGCATTCTCTCCCCTAACGTCCCGCCGTTCGGCATTCGATCGAGACGAGCGATTCATGAAAACCTGCCGCGTTCTATCAGTTCTGCTGGTCATGGCGATCCTGACTGCAGCGCACGCTGCTGATCGCGCACCGCCGACCGCGATCAGCGCCAGCAACGTCCCCGCGATTCCCGGTGAACTCGCCGAGCGGATCCGGCAATATCAGGCGGTGCGGTCCGCGGCGTTCCGGGGATGGTCACCCGACGGCAACGGCATGCTGATCGCCACGCAGTTCGGGGGCACGACCCAACTGCACCGCGTCTATGAACCGGGCGGACGCCGGGAGCAGGTCACCTTCGAAGAAGAGCCGGTCGATGGCCGTTTCGTGCCCGGTCAGACGGATGGTTCACTAATTCTCGAAATCGCACGCGGCGGTGATGAGAACTACCAGTTGCTGCAACGCCGCGGCCGGTTCGGTCGCCCCACCCTGTGGACGGACGGCAAATCCCGAAACCTGCTTGGACCGGTCAACGACGCCGGCACGCACGCGATCATCGCCAGCAACAAGCGCAATGGCCGCGACATGGACGTGTACCTTGTTTCGCTCGCCGACAAAGGCGAATGGACCGAGCTGCTCCGCGTGGAGAATCAGACGTGGAATGCTCACGACTGGTCCCCCGACGGTCGGTACGTGCTGGTATCGCAGTATGTGTCGATCAACGAAACCTATCCGGCGGTGCTCGATGTGCAGACGAAAGAGCTGCGGAAGATTCCGGTGCCCCGCCGGGCGGGCGCCGAGGAATCCACGGCCAAGGTAGCGTTCTCGCACCTCCATTTTGGCAAGGACAGCCGCACGGTTTACCTCGCCACCGACGCCGGTCGCGAGTTCCTGCAACTGGAGCGGTGGGATCTCGGCACCGGAGAGTACGCCTCCGCGTTACCGTCTCCCCACGCGAACTGGAACATCGAAGAGATCGCCGTGGCGGACGGGACGGGTGCGGTCGCGATCGTGACGAACGTTGAGGGTAGCAGCAAGCTCTCGCTGCTCGAGGGCGATCAGCATCGCGAGATTCTGCTGCCGACGGGGGTCGTGGACCACGTTGAATTCTCGACTGACAACAAGCACCTGGGCTTCACGCTCGCCCGACCGAACGCGCCCGCCGATGCATTCTCGTGGGACCTCACGGAACAAAAGCTGACGCAATGGACGTTCGGTGAAGTG
>DASRYX010000656.1:0-3552 GCA_035686985.1 Planctomycetaceae bacterium
GGAGACCGCCATGCTCGGCTGCTTCAGGTTCCGCTGGGCGATGCCGAGGTTGTAGTATGCGTCGGCACTGCGGCGGTTGCGCTGGATGGCACGGCGCAGAATTTCTGCAGCGTCTTTATGTTTGCCTTGCCGATTCAGCACCGCCCCCCAGTTGACATAGTGGCGAGCTTCCAGTGGCTGAAGCAGCGTGATCTTCTCGAAATTCTCCGCCGCGGCGGCTAAATCACCGGCGGCGAAACAGGTCATCGCCAGGCCTTCGCGGGCATCCACGGAGTCCGGGTCGATGGCGAGCAATTCCTCGAAGACATTGATCGCCGCCGGGTAGTTCCGCGCGCGAGATAGCGCGCGGGCTTTCACCAGCAGCGGATCCTGGGTCACTGACGACAAGGGTCGGTCTCCGGGAGCGCCGTGGGGACTGAAGGTCGCAAAAGCAATCCGGTTCGTCCTCCACCGGTAACTGGAAAGTATAAGAACTGCGAACGCCGCGCGTCAAAAATTCTTTTTTTCGGTTGACGAAACTGCCTCGAAATGGTGAGCCCGCGTGCGCGCAAGAATTTGCTCCAAATTGCCGCGAGCCCGCATTTTTGCTGTGAGATCGGGCGGCGGCGCTGATTCCCCTCCTGAGCGAGTGTGGATTGCGTCGGGGGAAATCACAGGTCATCATGCCCGTACCGCGCTCGCCTTCGATCAAACTCCATGTCGGACGCGGTCACTTCTGCAGACATGTCGACGGGAACTTATCATGGCGATTGCAGTCGAATGCGACATCTGTGGCAAGCAGTACAAGTTGAACGGCGCCCTCGCCGGCAAGAAGGTGAACTGCAAGTCGTGCGGATCATCGATCGTGGTACCCGGTGGGGACGATGATGACGTGATGGAACTCGAGGACCGCCCGGTTCGCCGCAAGAGCGGTTCCGGTAAACGCGGCCGCGGTAAGAAGAGCTCGGGCTCGGGAATGCTGGTGGGGATGCTCATCGGCGGCGGTCTGGCGGTCGTGGTCCTGATCGGGGCCGTCGTCTTTATAGCGGCGAAGTTCCTCGCGAAACCGGATCAGCTCGCGGCGCAACCGGCGCCCAATCCCCCCGTGCAAGCCGGGACCCCGGTGGTTGTTGCCCCGGCTCCGGTAATGCCTGGGACGAGCACCACAAATCCGCCGCCGACGACAACGGCGGCGAACACATCGACGACCAATCCCGTCAGTACCGCGGCGAACACGAACGCTAAGCCGGCCCGCAATGCGTCCGGCTTGAATCCGGCACCGGCGTCTTCCTCCGGTGAACTTGTCATCGCGCAGCCACCGATTGATTGGGCAGCAAAGCCCGATCCCCCTGCCGAAGCGCTTCCGAGCGAATGGGCCGCGTCGTTCGATATCCCGATCAATGTGAAGCGCATCGACACCGCGAATATCACCTATCCCGTGGTCCCGAGTCCTTTGGTGCTGCTCGGCGACAACAGCGACAAAAAATCGCAGCGCGAACTCTGGAATCTCTCCACCGGGAAGAAAGCCGGTACGTTGAACGGCGTCGACTTCTACTCGACCAGCATCCTCGCGCTCAGTCCCGACGGCCGCTACTTCGCCTGGAGCGAGACGTTCGGCATCAATGTTTATGACTTCAAGGCGAAGAAAGCCCTCGGCCAGATCGCGGTCGATCCCAAGGCGTTCAACTATGCGTCGCTGGCCTTCGTTCCGGGAGATCGTCTGGTCGGGCTGTCGTCCGTGAATGACAAGATGCGCGTCTGGCAACTGCCGAAGGGCGATCAGCTTTATGAAGTCGACCTCGGCAAACAGTTCGCGTACCCCGAGAAGTCGGCGTACAGTCCCGGTGGAAAGTACGTGGCCCTGGAAAGCGAATTCCTGAAGGGGTGGATTCGCCTGCACGAGGTCGAAACCGGGAAGCCGGTCGGTGAACTGCAGGTGGTCCAGGCGAAGGACGCGGGGTACGTCCAGTTCTTCCATCTGGCCTTCTCGCCCGATGGCACGCAGCTCGCCGGGTTGTGGGATGCCAGCGGCGGGAAGTCGGCGACGCAGATCGCGATCTGGAATATGTCCGATGGCAAGCTGGCGCAGAACGTCATCGTCACCCCCGGCATCAAAGACAAGATGAATCCGGATTCGCAGTCGTACAGCCTGCAATGGTTCCCCGACGGCAAACGATTTCTGGTGCACGGCGTCGCGGTCGTGGATCGTGACAAAGGCCAGACGGTCTATTCCTTCGATAAGCCGCAAGTCGCCTCACGGACTATCCGCCGACCGCTGTCGTCGAACCTGATCGCGGCGTTCGAGGGCACGCGTGAGAAAGGATCACTGAAAGCGGTCCCGCTCAGTGATGCGGAAATCGCGCGGGCGACCTCATTGGCGGAAGTCGGCGGTTTGCCCGAGGACTTGAAATTGCCGCCGTTGACCGCGTCAGATTTCAATGCGGCCAGCAGCCCGCGCGCCGCGAGCACCTGGAGCGCGACCCCCGATCCCGTCGCGGCTTTGCCGGCGGATCTGCAGTCCACGCCGTTGCCGCTGACGAGTGGCGCCGGCACTATCCGTGACCTCATCCTGGCGGGCGGGAATGCCCCGCGGGCTTATGTCCGTGTGGCGGAAGGTGAGAACCTGAAAGATTCCAAGCTCAGTTACCCCGACACCCGGTTCCGTGCCGGTCGCGATGGTGTCGAGACGATCATCTTGCCGCGACCGATCGTCGCCGAGAAGAATCGTGTTGCGGTGTTTGATCTTGTATCCCGGAAGCCGGAGAAAGCGATCGAGATTCCGTTCTCCGCGGATCTGGTCGGAGCCGTGGACAACGCCGTGTTGGTGAAGCCGCACAATGCCAAGGGTCGGCTCGATTTGTATGACGGCGAGGGCAAGCACATCGCAGGGTTCCGAGCCTATAAAGGCGTCGCTGATGAAAGCGACATGGATCTTCGCGCGGCGGCCCTCATCGATAGCACGCACGTCGTGACCGCGAACCTGGGCCGTCGGCTCGTTGGCTGGGAACTCCCCGCGTGCACGCCCAGCTATTCGTTGGATGACGTCAATGTCTTTGCGGTCTCTCCAGGCAAGCGCGACCTTGCCTGCTCAACGCCGCAGGGAATCGAAATTCGCGATGCACGGACAGGAGCCGCGCGGGGCACCATCGTGATTCAAGGTGCCGTGGCGGCCTTGGCGTTTCACCCGGACGGCGAGCAGCTGGCGATTCTGATCTCGGAAAAAGGTGGCAACTATCTCTTCATCGCCGACATGAAGACCGGGCAGCTCGGAGCCGAGATTCCTTCGCCGACCGCGGGGACCGTGCTGCGGTGGAGTGGCGACAACCATCTGCTCGTCGGACTCGAACGGCATCGACCGACATCGACGAATCCGTACTCGCTCGCGCTGTTTGATCTCGATGCGAAGACGGTGGCGTGGACCTACAAATTGCCGGCCGGTGTTATTGCGGATAATGCGCTGGATGGTCGCTTATGGTACGCCGCGCCGAAATCGGAGCGCGTCCCCGCGTTGCAACTGGTCGCCGTGGCGCTGCCGGAAGCGAAGGTGGCGCAGGCAATCTCATCGAATAAGCT
>DASRYX010000657.1:0-3227 GCA_035686985.1 Planctomycetaceae bacterium
CGGTTACAGCGCGCGGTTTGATTGCATCCGCAAACGCTACCGGTATGTGATTCACAACGCCCGTTCGCCGTGGCCGATGCTACGGAATCTGGCGTGGTTCGTGCGGTGGAAGCTCGATGACGCCGCGATGCAGGCCGCAGCGGATGTGTTGGTCGGTCAGCACGACTTCCGCTGTTTCGAGTCGAAATGGCCGAACACCGATTCGAGCGTGCGGACAATCTTTGAAGCCCGGTTCTGGCGAACGCCGTTGTGGCTGCCGTGGAGCGAATCGGCGGTGGCGAACCCCGAGGGCAAGCTCGTGCACCCGTCGGTCGCGAAACATCGCGAGCAGAAACAACCGTCTAAGATTGTGCCGCCGGATTGTCCGCTGCCGGAATATCTGTGCTTCGATATCGTCGCGGACGGCTTCCTCTACAACATGGTGCGGACGATCGTCGGCACGCTGATTCATGTCGGCCGTGGTCATTGTACGACCGCGGACATCCAGCGGATTCTCGAAACCGGTGATCGCCGGTGTGCGGGCGATACAGCACCCGCGCACGGGCTGTACCTCGTCGAAGTGGATGCCCCGGTCGATGAACCTCGCATCGCCGATCGGCTCGAACGGTACCGGCAAAAGCAGGCGAGCCAGCCCAAGGCTTCTCTGGATGAAGTCCTCGCCGCCGACGCAGCGCCGCAGGATGATTGAACAGTCAGCCGACGAGTCGCAGCACGAAGTCCATGATGCCGGAGAAGAGCCAGAGAGCGAACAGCCCGCCGATCACGGGCGAGAATGCCAGTAGTTGGAACCACCAGTAATCGCGCCACATCCAGGCGCGCTCGAAGTCACCCCGCCGCACGCGCCAGATCCAGCGTCGGATGAGAATCACAACGGGCAGGCCGACAATCACGCAGTTCCAGCACACGATCAGCAGCAGGTCGTCGCCCAGCCCGCGAAAGTTGCCGGACAGGATGAGGCTCGCCGTCACCGAGCAGGTGATCGGTACGGTCAGCACCGCCGCAATGATCGCCATCACGATCGAGAGCGCGACATCCATCGGTCGGACGTCGACCGGATCCCGCGAGCGTCGTCGCACGGGCAAGCCACATTTCGGACCGGCCATCGCCTCCGTGGCAAGGACGGCGTCACACAACCGACACCGCGGAGTTTCGTCCGCTTGCGTCTCGCTAGCATTGGTCAGCACCGGCATGCGAACACGTCCCTCAGATGAGGTCTTCATCATAGCGTGTTCGCCGCAAGCCATTCAGCGGGTCCGATTCCAGGCTAGCGCGAGCGGTGTTCCCGCCAGCGGCATCACCACCAGCGATAGCATGCCCGCAACGAAGACCGCCACCAGCCACGGAAATTCGGGCTGAACGATCTGTAGTGCGATGACGATTGTCAGCAGCACCAGCCACACGGTGAGCGACATCCACGCCGTCAGCGGATCAACCAATTCCCGGCGGCGGGCAACGATAAACAACCACGCCGTAGTCAGGGCGGTGATTACGCCCAGCGATGCAAAGGCGATCTGCCAGAACAACCGCTGTTGTTCGTCAGTCAGCGTCCGGTCGACCACGAAGTTCGTTGCGATGCCCACGGCGAACGCTGTCAGGATGATTCCCAGAAACGGTTGCGTGCGGCCGGTCAGCGCGATGACGGCCATTCCGGCTCCAATCAGCCACGGCGACATGGCGGCCAGCGGCAACCACCACCAGTGGCTCTGCACTTCGGTATCAAGCGAATGGAAGTCCACGGTCCCGCTTACGAGCAGAGGGACGACAATCACCGCCAGCATGGCCACCCAGATCCCCAATGCCGAGACCGCACTTTTCGCGGTGTTCCACAGCATCATCCGCGCGAGCTGAGCATTGGTCATCGGCCGCGTCGCCAGGAACTGGCTCATCGCCAGATCCTGATCGCTCGATCCACAGTTGCCGAGCATCAACCCGCCGACGAGACCGACCAACCCCATCAGGACGCTGCCCCCTTGCAGCAAACCCTCGACCAGAAGCTTCAGGTCGCGGCTGAACAGCACCCATCCTGCCAGACCCGTCAAGAGGCCAAACAGGACTCCGGCGGGCATGCCCCAGCCTTTCTTGCGCCATTCGAACCACAACTGGCTTTCAGTCGGCGAACGCAGCAACTCGGGCTGAGCCGTGGGTTGATCCAGCACGCGCTGCAGCCACGCGAGAATGCCCAGGCTCAGCGGCGGTTCCCCGTGCCGATTACGAGCCACGGCTTGCACTGCCACCGCATAGGAAAGCCCCGTGAACAGGAGCAGCGTGAGGCTGTCTTCGAGCGTGAAGTGATTCCAGTAATGCGTGGGAACCGCGAACAGCGGGCCGTGCCGCGATGCGAACCACATCCCGAATCCCGCGCCGACGACAGCCACGCTGAGCGGCAGCCATCCCGATTTTTCCGCCATCCAGGCGACGGCGATGACGCCCGTTAATGCGGCTCCGGAGAAGAGCGCGGGGCCCAGGATCGGCCAGCGAACATCAAACATCGCATTGAGAATGGCCGTCGACAGAATCATCTGCACGATCATGCATGACACCGCCGGAATCAGTTGCGCACCGACCAGCGTGGAGGTCCGCGCGGGGTAGGCGTACAGCCGCGACATCGGGCCCATCGATGTCATCAGGCCGGCCCCGAAGATGAACATGTTGATCTGCACCAGCACCACATGCATGATCACAAACGCCGGTTCGGCGGGATTGATGGCGCCGTCGAACTGCAGCGCGACTTGCCCAGTGGCGGGATCAATCAGCGGCGGGGGAACACTCCAGCTCAACGCCGTATACAGCAGCATCGGCAGCAGACTGGCGACACACAGCATCAGCAGCAATTGCCAGCGCTGACGGTTAAACAGTTCCCAGAGCAGCGCGGTATGAATGGTGCGCATGGGAAAACCTCTCTTCGATAGAACTGGGTGAGCTAGTTCAACACGCGGGAGACAAAGATTTCATCGAGGGTCAACGCGGCGTCGTCGACGACGGTCGCGCCCAGCGCATCCGCAGCGCGACGGAGTTGGTCGCTTTCCCCGTTGCAGATGTAGGTCCATTCCGCGCCGCCGCCCACGCACGAGAGCGTGCCGACGAGACTCGGGGCGCGATCGAGCGTCTGGCCGAACCGCAGTGTCATCCGTCGGTGGGTGTCCTTGATCTCATCCATCGCTGCGGTCAGCACGATGCGTCCCTGATGGATGATCGCGACGCGGTCAGCGACGCGCTCGACTTCATCG
>DASRYX010000658.1:0-21584 GCA_035686985.1 Planctomycetaceae bacterium
CTTGTGTCCCGCTGATAAAACTCCTGCCTGCCTTGCCCGCCTCATGACGAAACCGAGTTTGTACCGTGTGGTCTCTCAAAGGGGCGCAGCGAGCGGTAATTGCCGCCGGCTGCCTCGCCGCTGCTTATACGCAGCTGACAACGTCTCCCGCCACGATTGAGTTCGCCCGCGCCATCGGCGGCAACGAATTTCACATCGGAATTCTTGGCGCGCTGCCGACGTTGATGCTCTTCTGCCAGTTCCTTGCCGCGGTGGTGGTGAATCACCTGCACTATCGGCGGTGGTTGTGGTTCTGGACGGCGATGACGCATCGGCTGCTGCTGTTGCCGATCGCGCTCGGGCCGTGGTTCTTTCCCGAAGTGTCCAATCACACCTGGGTCTGGATTCTGCTGATCACGACCGCGGCAAATCAGGCGCTATTGCACTTCAGTTCACCGTTATGGCTGAGCTGGATGGGCGACTACCTCCCGCACAACGGATTGAGCCGGTTCTGGGGGCAACGGCAATACTGGATGCAGTGGACCTCCGCCGCAACGCTGTTCGCCGCGGCGATTTCCCGGGTCTACAGCCCACTCGATCCGCTCACCGACTTCACCGTGCAGATCGTCATCGGCACCGTTTTCGGCGTCGTCGACCTGATGTTCTTCTTCAAGATCGAAGAACCGCCGGTGACCCCGTCGCAATGCCCGAGCCTGATGAAAGTCTTCGCGGAACCCTTCCGGCATCGCGATTTCCGGCGGTACATCCGCTTCACCTGTTACTGGCACTTCGCCGCGATGGTGGGAGCGCCGTTCATCAGTTTGTATCTGCTCTCGTACCTGCACATGGATCTCGTGCATGTGCTGATGCTGTCGATGCTGGCGTGGGTCGGCGGCGCGTGCTGGTCGCAACGGCTCGGGCGCTGGTGTGACCAGTACGGTTCACGGCCGGTACTGGTGTTCTGCGTGGCGTTCAAATCAGTGAACATGATCGCCCTGCTGGCCGCGCCGCGTAATCCGCACATCGCGTTCTGGATTCTCGCGCCAGTGTTCATGATTGACCAGGTGCTGAACGCGGGGATTCTGATTGCCAACAACGGCTTCATGATCAAGAATTCCCCCACCGAAAACCGCACGATGTACATCGCCGCGAGCACGGCCGTCGCGGGCATGGTGGGCGGAATCACGTCGATCGCCGCGGGCTGGCTGATGGCCAAGCTCAACGGCTGGCACATGACATGGCTGGCGACTGAGTGGAATCATTTCCACCTGCTGTTCGCCGGCAGTGTGCTGCTGCGGTGGGGCGCCTGCATCGGTGTGCTCTTCATCCGCGAGCCGAAATCGCAAAGCACGCAGGTGATTTTCAGCGAACTCGTGCAATCCTGGCGAGTGGTCGTCGTGCGGGTTCGCCGCCCGGCGTTCCTGAAACGAAAACGTCCGCGGAAACGCGAACTCGCCGTCATCCGGTAACGAGCACCTGATGCCGGGCATTTTCCTCAATGCCCGGCATCTGCCTTTCAAAGTGATGACGATTGCTTCCATCGAAATGCAGAAGCCCGGCGTTGAGGAAAACGCCGGGCTTCAACATCAACGCTTTTCTCCCAGCAACCCCTCGCGCATACTGGGGTGATGAGTCTCAGCCTGGATCTTGCCGCTGCGTTGACGCCGCTCGTCGGACAATCGTTCGTCCCCGCGCATACGGTTTCGGTCAACGATGGCAATGGGATGGAACTCACGCTGCTCGTCGAGAGCGTGGAAGCCGTTGGCGTGGCGTGTGAAGAACTGCGGTTGAACGTCCCGTCACTCGCGGCATCGACGATGGATGTGCTGAAACGCTGGGCCGCCGGGTTATGTCAGCGCGTGACATATCTGCTCGAAACGTTGCAGCCGCTGGAGTATGACGAACAGGGCAACGAAATCCTGATTCGGTCCAACCCGCCGGACACGTCCTCCCTTCCTGGGCAGGCCAAGTACTACGAAGTTCAACTTGCTTCCCAGGGCGGCGGACGGTTCACCCTGCGACGCTATCTCGCCGAGCGCGGTGTGCCGGGGCGCTCACCAACCCCGCTTCGGCTCACGCACGAACAACTCGCGAAGCTGGTGAACGATCTCGTCGCCACGCTTCCCACGCCATGAACTACTTCACCCACGCGCTGCCGCATTTGCACGATCCGGCGTTCATCGCAGGGACGGCACTACCGGATTGGCTCTCCGTAGTGAACCGCAAAGTCCGTTTGCGGCCGAAGGCGCTGCAGCCCTTCCTTGATCATCCCGATGCGTTTGTATCAGCGCTCGCAACCGGGGCGCAGCGTCACCTCGATGACGACGGCTGGTTTCACAGCACGCGCGGGTTTGCTGAAGTGACCGCCGAGCTGGGACTCCTCTTCCGCCAGCGGCTCAACGGCAGCGATGGTTTCCGGTGCGGCTTTCTCGGACATCTCGCGCTGGAACTGCTGCTCGACGCGATCCTGTGGGAACAGTATCCGGCGGCGATGGACCACTATTACGAGTTGATCGCCTCCATCGACCCGGCTCGCGTTGAAGACGTGGTCACCGAAATCGCGGGCGTGCGGCCTGAACGGCTGGCGTACTTTATCGATCTCTATCGTGAGGAACAGATCCTGCGGGACTACGCCGACGACAATCGCCTGCTGCGGCGCTTGAATCAGGTCTTGCGGCGAGTCACACTGTCCCCGTTACCCGAAACGGCCGCGGATTGGCTGGCAGAAGCGCGACAGATCGTCCGGGCGCGCGTCGCGGATGTCCTGCCCGCTGAGCACTATCCGTGGCCCGTTCCGGCGTCGATTTTCGCCGCTTAAACCTTTCACCGAGAGAACGCTGCCATGAAGTTCGGCATGAACATGTTGCTCTGGACCTCCGACGTCACCGAAGAGCATTTTCCGCTGCTCGACAATCTGAAGGCGTGGGGCTTCGATGGCGTGGAACTGCCGGTCTTTGACATGCAGCTCGACAAGTTCCAGAAGCTCGGCAAGAAGCTTGATGCGGTCGGGCTGGGTCGCACCGCGGTGACGGTCTGCACCGACGCCGAAAACCCGATCTCGCCGGACAAGGCGATCCGTGACGCCGCGCTGGATCGATTGAAGAAGGCCATCGACATGTGCGCCGCCGTCGGAGCAACGCACCTGTGCGGACCGATTCACTCCGCGCTGGGCACGTTCAGCGGTGCCGGTCCCACGGCCGACGAATGGAACTGGGGCAAGGACACGCTCGCCAAAGCCGCGGACTACGCCCAGCAGAACCGGATCACGCTCGTCTGCGAGTACCTCAACCGCTTCGAGTGTTACTTCCTGACGAACGCCGCCGATGATGCGAAGTTCTGCCGGGAAGTGAATCATCCGAATCTGAAGATGATGTACGACACCTTCCACGCGAACATTGAGGAAAAGGATCTCGCGGCGGCGATGAAGGGCTGCTGGGACCAGGTGGTCCACGTCCACATTTCCGAGAACGACCGCTCGACGCCGGGCGAAGGGCACGTCGACTGGGCTACGACCTTCAAGACGCTGAAGGAACTCAAGTACGACGGCTGGCTGATGGTGGAGGCGTTCGGCCTCGCGTTGCCGGCCCTCGCCGCTGCAACCAAGATCTGGCGAAAAATGTTCCCCAACGAAGAATATCTCGCCAAGAACGCGCTGGCGTTCATGAAGAAGAACATGGCGTAGAGGGAGTTCTCAGTTCCTGGTTCTCAGTGTCAGTAAAAACAACAGGGGCGCGAAACCACGCTTGCAGTTTCGCGCCCCGCGTTCTTTGTAGGGACCGCTGTGCGGACCAGTTCGGAAAGACGGTCCGCACAGCGGACCCTACTCGGCTTGTTCCACGGGTGGCGGGTCGGGAATGTGGAACTGGATCGGCTGCGGGGTGAAGCAGACAAAGAGCAGAATCATCGTCAGCCACCCGAGCACGGTCCGGCCGGTTCCCAGCGGCATCGTGTCGTTCGACGTCGGCGGATGCCGCAGGCCCATCAGCCCGAGCAACCCGACAATCACCACGAAGCCCCAGTATTGGGCGATGATCATGTATGCGATCAGCCCGAACCACGCGAAGAGCGCCACCGCGTGCGCTCGTTTTCCCAGCAGCGTGTAGACCACATGCCCGCCGTCGAGTTGACCGATCGGCATCAGATTCAGCCCGGTCAGAAAGATGCCCACCCAGCCGGCAAAAAGCAGTGGATTCAGCACCACGTCTTCATTTGCTGCCAGCGGTCCATGCTTGAGATAGACCATTCCCTTCAGGATCAACGGATCGCCGAAACGGATCGACGCCGCGTGATCCTCGAAGACACGGACTTCCGACTGCTGCACGCCGTACCACGCCACGGGGAGGGCAATCACAATCCCGGCGAGCGGCCCCCAGACGGCGATGTCGAATAGTGCCCGGCGATCCGCCACGCCACCGGCCTGAACGATGACCGCTCCCATCGTTCCGAACAGACCAAAGCCCGGCGGCGTGGGAATGAAGAACGGTAACGTCGCGGGGACATGATGCCGCACCGACTGCAGGTAATGTCCCATCTCATGACACAGCAGAATCAGCATCAGCGGAACCGAATAACTCAGCCCGCTCCACACGACATCCCACGTGTAGTCTTTCGGCGGCGGGCCGGCGATCTCGATGCCGGTGTAAAACGTGGT
The DNA here is from genome assembly GCA_035686985.1 of Planctomycetaceae bacterium. Classification (GTDB taxonomy): domain Bacteria; phylum Planctomycetota; class Planctomycetia; order Planctomycetales; family Planctomycetaceae; genus DSVQ01. The sequence goes on from DASRYX010000658.1 coordinate 4,631, forward strand.
GACACAGGTCAGCAGAAACAGCCCGACGGTCAGAAAGTACGCTTCGGTGGACGGTCGCCAGATCGTCGGAGGCGGTGAACCCGGCTCGCTCAACTCGGGCGGAGAGCCGGGAGACCCGGACGGATCATTCGAAGACATGCGGTAGAAATCCTCATCCCAATCGCGAAATTCCGCTTCGTGCCTGAGGCATTATGGGCCGCAAGGCAAGGGATTACGAGCAGCGATCGATTGTTGCCATTATTCAGAATTTGAATGGATGATTTCAAATTGTCCGTTTGGCAGGCCCTCACGAGTTACAATGAGCGGCCAGACAAGCCGGAATCACAGAATACGAAGACGCATTCTGTTCATCGTCGCCGATCCCGACCTCCACGCGACGCCACGTTCACTTACGCCCGCCCCGGCATCACACGGCGTTTCTGCTGCCGATTCATGAAAGTGGCGAGCCATCGGTCATGGCGCGGCGCGACAGCGTGTCGCCCTGTGCACTCGATTCCGAATCCGTCTCACGGAGACCGAATCATGCCGGATCGTCCCATCGAACTGGATCGTTTTGACGCGGTCAGCGAATGCGGCGAACATTTCACGATCTGTCATACACTTCACGTCAGTCGGTGCGACCTCGCCGGGAAACAGATCGGCGCCAATGTCCGCAACATCTTCATGACCAATACCGGCCTGAATGTGCAGCGGGTGGATCTGGACACGTTCGCGGTCATGTACGGCGCGCGTTCCTTCGAAGTGCGCCGCACCACGCCAGCCGCCGCTGCGGACACCGCCAGCGCCACCTGACTCGCCCCAACGGGAAAGAGCGGTCGACGAGGCCAGACATCGGCGACGGTCAATTTGAGGTATTCGCTGCCACCGTCGGGACCCGCAGACTGGACGCAAGGGATCCCGCCGTCTGTAATTACACAGGCGGAGACGTCTGGTGCCCTCTCCTTCATGAACGGTGCGTATGTCGGTTTCGTCTGTTCCAGAAGTGCGCGAACGCCGCCTTCCCACCACGGGACTGGTGATGATGCTGGTCGCCGTCGTAATGATGGGGACGTACTACCAGTTCCCGTTCATGCGGTCGTGGTGGCCGCGGGCGTTCTACCCCCTGTTCTGGTTCGCCACGTGGAGTCTCGCGGCGGCGGGTGCCGCCCATGTCTTGTGGTCAGCGATCCCTGCCCAGTGGATGCGCCGGATTCCGGGCTTCTCGCGATATCGGGTGGACTTCCCGCGGGAAGGCATCGGGTTCCTGCTGATTATGACCGTGCTGTTCGTCGGTTCGTCGTTGACGCAATCGAACATGCTGTTGCTGGTGTTCGCGGCGATGGCCGGACCGTTCGTGGTCAACGGCTGGATCACATTCAACATGCTGCAGGGACTGCGGGTGCACCGTTCGCCGCCGCCGCGGGCGATGGCAACCGAGCTGTTTTCCGTCGAGATCACGCTGGAGAACCGCTCGACGCTGCTCTCGGCGTGGATGATGTCCGTGCTGGATGAGCTATATTCGGGGGCGGCTTCGATCGCCTCGTCCGTGTTGTTCGTGCGTGTCCCGCCGAAAGAATCACAGGTCGGCTATTACCAGCTGCGGCTCCCGAAACGTGGCCGGTATGAATTCGGTCCGCTGCGTGTCTCCACGCGGTATCCGCTAGGATTGATCGAACGGAGCCTGGTCGTGCGGGAATCGGCGACGATGCTGGTCTATCCCCGCATCGGTCGACTCGCGCCGACGTTCAAACGGCAAATGCTCGGCGCGAATGAACAAGTCGAGGTCCCACAGTCAAGGTTTGGCGTTTTCGATGACGAATTCCACACGCTCCGGGAATACCGCGCGGGGGACAACCCGCGGGCGATTCACTGGCGGACCTCGGCACGACGCGGAGCGCTCATTGTCCGGGAATATCAGCAGAATCGCGAACACAACCTGCTGATTGTCATCGACCTGTCCGGAGCCAAACCGGAGTACGCCGCGCAGACGGAAAGCGTCCTGTCCCTGGCACTGACGCTGGCGACGGAATATCGCCGCGATTGCCGCGGCGGTCATCTCACGATCCTGTGCGGCGGGCGTGATCCATTCCGCTGGGAAGCCACCGCGATGGCGACCGGAATGGACGCGCTGCTTGACTGGCTCGCCGTCGTCGAACCCGCGCCGGATGAGCATTTCGCCCTGCTGGCCCGGGAGGTTCTCGATCAGGTGGAAGTCGGCACGCGGGTCGCCGTGGTGAGTACGCGACCGCAAGCCGCCGCGCCGTGGGGCCGGACGGCCCCATCCGCACGAGGAATGGCCGCGCAATGGATTGAAGTCACGCCGCAGCGATTTGCCCAGGCAATCGTCTTTCCGGAAGATCGCCCGCGCCAGCGCGTGGCCGATGGTGTCGGAGTGCCCGCATGAAGTTGTCTACCGTCTACACCACCAGCCTGTACGGACTCACGGCCCTGGCGAGTTTCATGCTGGCCCGCGCCGAGATGGAAGAGTCGAGCAACGTCACGTGGTGGATTCCCATGGCCACCTGGCCGATTCTGCTGCTGGCCTACGTTCTCACCGAAGGTCCGCGCGGATGGAAGTTTTCCGCGTGGGTAGCGAACACCCTGGGGGCACTGTCGGTCGCCGTCGCGGCGTGGGAATTCTTCGGCCCCGATCATCAGTCGAAGCTGCTGTCGGGTGCGCATCTGCTGGTGTATTCCACGTGGATCGTGATGTTCCAGGAAAAGAATCTGCGGTCGTACTGGTGGGTGATGGCGCTGGGCGTGCTGCAGGTCGCGGTCGCCTCCGTGCTGACCTCGCATGAATGGTACGGGCTGTTCCTCGTGGTTTACCTCTGCGGGGCCTTATGGACGATGAGCACCGCGTCGCTGTATCAGATTCAACTGCAATACGGCGGTGAAGGCGTGATCTCGTCCTCGGAAGCGTTCTCGCCGGGGAGAACCTCGGCTGTCGCCATGCCGCAGCAACGATTCGTGCAATACGATGAACAGCACCGCTGGCTGACACGCCGGTTTGTCGCCGGGTGGGGATTTCTGGTCCTCGCCTCGATGGTCGTGAGTGCGGCGTTCTTCACCCTGACGCCGCGCGTGTGGGTCGGCCCGAAAAATCTCTTTGCGAGTGAATCCACGCCGGGACTGGAAGGCCGCAGCACGACCGGCTTCACGAAGAACGTCCGGCTCGGAGAAATCGGCTCGATTCTGGAAAGCGTCAAGCCGGTGATGAACCTCGAAATCTATGACGCACAAAGCGACCGATCGGTCCCGATGGAAAAGTTCATCTCCCGGTGGGGCATGAGCGAAATTCTGCTGCGCGGAGCCGTGCTGACCAATTACTCGCGTGGCAACTGGTCCATCGAACGCCCGGACCGGCCGTATCGGATCACCAAGTCGTATCTGAAACCCGGTTTTCGCGTGCACGTTCAGCTGGAGGCACATGACCGGGAAACGTTGTTCTCGATGGGATTGCCGCAGGCCGGAGCGTTCGGACCGCGCAACGCCGGGTTGCATCTGCATCCGATGACCGGCCTGCTCAGCCGCGAATCGGCCCCCGAGTCCGCGCAGCGCAGTTCGTACTCGTTCTTCCTGGAACCGCCCTCAGCGGAACTCGCCCAAGCGCACGCCGTGGCGCTTCCCAGCATCATCACACGGACGAGTTGGTCCGACGGACACATTTACGATTGCCAGGTCTTTCCCTCACGGGGATTGAGCCGTTTGCGTGAACTGGCGGAGAAGCTCGTCCAGGAAGGCGAAGCCAAAGCGGGCAAGCCGCTGCTGCCTTACGAACGGGCCAAGCTGCTGGAAAGCTACCTGCGCGACAGCGGCAACTTCGGTTACACCCTCGATCTGTCGGTGACCGACCGTACGATGGATCCCGTCGAAGATTTTCTGTTCAACCGCAAGGAAGGTCACTGCGAGTACTTCGCGTCGGCGCTGGCCCTGATGTTGCGGGCCGTCGGCATTCCCGCGCGGCTGGTCAGCGGCTTCAAAGGAGCCGAACCGCTGTCGAGCGGGACGATCTATCAGGTGCAGGATCGCCACGCGCACGCCTGGGTTGAAGCGTGGACCGGGAACAACGTCTGGGTCACGCTCGACGCCACGCCGGCGTTATCGCGGCAGCAATCGGTCGATGAAGTCGCCGCCCGCGTCGGCTTCTGGGAACGGCTGCAGACAAAAACGTCGAACCTGTGGACCGATTACGTCGTGCGGGTGAATCTCGAACGGCAGAATCAGGAACTATATGGCCCGATGCGCGAATTCGGGTTGAAAGTCTGGAGCGTGATGCAGGGCGTGCTCGCCTTCTTCCCGGCGATGTGGAACCGGTTCGTCGCCTGGGTGCAAAGCCCAAGCGAGTGGTTCACATTGACCGGTGCGGGGTTCGGAATGGCGCTCCTCGCGGGCCTGTTCCTCATCAGCCGATTGCTGCTCGCGATTTACCATTGGTTCCGCAAGCGAGGCTGGCGGGCGTGGTCGGCTCAGCGGTGGCAACAGCGAACCGTCATCGCGTTCTATGAACAATTTCTGCGATTGGCCGAACGCGCGGGATTGCGACGCGCGCCGACGCAAACGCCGGCGGAGTTTGCCTCCACGGTGTCCGAACACTGGGCGCCGCGTCTGGATCCCGCGGGATTAAGCTCCATCCCGGAAGCCGTGTGTGCGGCGTATTACCGCGTCCGATTTGGCGGCGAGACTTTGCCCGAGGCCGATCTGCAGGCGTTGCAGCACGCGGTCAGCCAGCTCGACCAGCTCCTCTTCCCCAAGCGCACGGCCACCCAGACACAGCCGTGACGAAACTCGGGTTGTCCGTCGTGGCAATGTTCATTACAACCTCGACCCCGGCGATGACTTGCGGTCCATCGCCGGCGGTGCCGAGGAATGGAAATCATGGGGGAACACCGGAGCCGATCGCGGTCCGCGTCGCGGAATGCGCGGACATTCTCCGCGCCGGTTCCCGTTACTCCGCCCACGCCGTGGCTTGTCGCGCTGTGCGATTTCTTCCTGCTGGGTGCCGTGGCGGTCGTGCCCCTCTGCTATGAAGGCCGCACGCCCGTCGGGTGTCTGCTGCTGACGCTGTGCAGCGGCGGCGCGATGCTCACGTGGTCGCTGCATCAGCTCACGAGTTCCGAACGGCGGTGGCGGTGGTCAGGAAGCGAACTTCTCTGGCTCGCCGCGTGCGGACTCTGCGTTCTGCAGATCACGACGTTGCCCGCCGAGTGGATCGAGAAACTGTCGCCGAAGCTCGCAACATTGCTCCCGGCCTGGACCGCAGGCGCCACGCAGCCGTGGTTGCCGGAACGCTGGACGACGCTGTCGGTGACCCCCAGCGCCACGCGGGCCGGATTCGCGATTTTTCTCGCGCTGGGAATGCTCTTTTTCACAACGTTGCAGCGGTTGCAGACGCAGGCCGATGTCGAGCGGATGCTGAAAGGGATCTCGCTCGCCACCATCGCGATGGGTGCGTTCGGACTAGCCCAATACCTTTTGGCGAACGACAACTTCTTCTGGATCTACCCGCATCCGTTTGTGAAAACGTCGCAATACGTCGTGGCGAGTTTTCCCAACCGCAATCACGCCGCCCAGTATTTTGTGCTCGGTCTGGGGCCCACGCTCTGGTGGCTGCTCAAGGCCTGTTCCGAAGCAGCACCGTCGGCAACAAACTCCTTCGGCCAGAACAACGGCAGCGCACTTCCAGCGGGAGCAGCTCGTCTCGGACTGGCCGGCGGTGCGGCGATTCTGGTCCTGGCGACGATCCTGACGCTGTCGCGGGGCGGACTGCTTGCGCTGCTGGTCGCCGCCGTGGTCAGTGCATTCGGAATGTGTCGTCTGGGAGTGCTCCGCTGGCGCACCGCCGGAGCCTTGTTCACCGTGTCGGCGCTCGCGGTTTGTGTCGTCGGAGCCAGTCAGTTCGACGTACTGCTACAGCGGATTCAATCCGAAGGAACATCGATCCGCGAACCGATCTGGCGGGCCAATATCGCGCTGGCGAAGGATTTTCCGTATGTGGGTACCGGAGTCGGCAGCCACTCCGAAGTCTACCCGCCCTATCTCGACGAGTCGTATGACGGCTCCGTCTATACGCACGCGGAATGCAGTTATCTGCAGGTCGCCAGCGAAACGGGCCTCGCCGGACTTTCCATCGCGGCCCTGATGATTCTACTGCTGTTGCGCTGGCTGATGAGCGTCTCGTTGTCCCGCGCGAACATCGATATCGCGAGCGCCGGAGTCGCGATTCTCGCGAGCTTTCTCGCGCATCTGGTTCACGCGCTCGGCGATTTCCTGTGGTACGTGCCGGGGTTGATGGCCGTGGTCGCCGTTCTCGCGGCGTGCGGCTGCCGACTGCACCAGCTGCAGCGCACCTCGATTTACGGCTTCGACATCGACCGGCTGTCGGGCCGCTTCTGGTGGCTGCTGGTCGGCGGCGCGACGGCGTGTGTCACCGCGGGAATCGTGCAGGAACAGTCCCCCGCCGTGCAGGTCGCTCCGGTATGGGACCAGTACCGCCTGATCGCTCACGCCGGTCCGCTCGATCCGAATGATCCCGACGCCGCCGAACTGATCGTCGAACGCCATCGCGACCAGCTGCGGGCATTGATGACCGTGGTCCGCGTTGACCCGGCCAACACGGCGGCGTCACTCGCCGCGTCACAGTATCTGCTCGGTCATTTTGACCGCAAGCAGGAAACGGCGGAGATGAACCTGCCGCTGCTGCAATTGCGGGACACCGTCAAATCCGCCGACATGAAGACCGGCAAGGAAGTCCGCGAATGGATGACCCGGGCGGTCGGCTCGAACATGAAAATTCTCGACACCGCGTGGGCAACAGCCCTGCGTACGGTGAAACAGAATCCGTGTGAAGGACTGGCGTACGTCCGTCTTGCGGAACTCAGTTTTCTGCGGGATCCCAGCGGGGATTTGAACCGCAGCCTGTTGCAGCAGGCCCTCGCCGTGCGGCCGTATGAACCCGCTGTGCTGATGGCGGCGGCGGAACAGGCCGTGCTCGATGACGATGAACCCAAAGCGGTTCAGTACTGGCAGCAGGCCTTCCGCAGGGGTGGCCCCTTCCCCGATCGCATCATGGAACTGCTCGCCCCGGCGAAGTCCCCCGAGTTCTTTCTCGAAACGTTCGATCCCACGCATCGGCAACTGGTCAAACTGACGGTCGTGTTTGAAGCTTTGGGACGGACCGATGATCTTCCCGCGCTGTGGGAAGCGACGGCGGAACGAGCCATTGCGTTTGCCCGGCAGAATCCCAACAACAGCAATGGCGCAGAAGCCTGGACCGTCGCCGCGGAGAATTATCGACTGCTGGAAAATCGCGTGCAGCGGTTCAAGGTGCTGCGCGAGGCGGTGGAGTCGCAACCGCAGGACGGAATGTTATCGCTGATGCTGGGGCGAGCCTTGTTCGATGAAGGCCGGTATCAGGAATCCGCAGATCATCTGAAAGCCGCGCTGCGGAACTACCCGGACGATGTTCCGCTGCGCGAACTCGCCGAGAACGCGGTCCGCAAAGCGCAAGGCCGCCGTCGATCCAGCGTGCGGACAGCGTCGCACGAAGAGTAAGTGCTCGATGGAGCACAATTCGCCGGTTCCCAAGAGAGAACCATCCTTTTCGCCGCGATTCCGGTGCAATCGGGGAAACATGCTGTAGGCATCGACCACCGCTTGTGTGACATTCCCGTCGCTCTTTGAGGAGACGGGAAATGCTCCGGACACTGTGGATGGTGTGTCTCTGTGGCGGGATATCAGGGTGTGCGACAACCACGGTCCCGCTGACGGACAACGACCTCTTTACGGAAGAGGATTTCGATCTTCCCGCACAGATTTCGCCGGCAGAATTGGCCGCGTTGCCGCCCGGCTCACGGGTGCTGTTGTTGTATGTGACGGATACATCGTCATTGCGTGTTCAGGGCGAGGTGCTGCACGCCAGTCCCAACGGGGTGGCACTCATGAATGTGACCCGTCAAGGATGGGCAGAACACGGCACGCCGGTGCTGAGCAAAGTTCCGTACGTGAATCGGCTGTTCAAGAACACGGGGGTGGGCACGGAGCGTTTACCCGTGCACTGGGTCCCGATCGACCTGATTTCCACGGCTCAAGTCGTGCAACAGCCACCGGAAGGTTATGTCGCCCCGCAACTCGCGATCAATACGGATGACAGCCCGGTATTCGAGCGCATCGGTATCGACTTCGATTTCAATGTGGATGAGACCGCATCGCCGCGCTTTGAAACGCCGGTGATCAGCGATAATTCCGCTGCGTTTTAAGTCGAAAACGCTTCCTAAGATCAAGAAATCCGTGGGGTTCCGCTGGAACGAATCCGGATGGTCTTGACCGTTTTTTCGACAACAGCCATGCTTCCCGCGCCGCACGTGGCGGTTCCTGCCGATTCGGGTGAAGGAACGCACGTCCGGCACGAACTCACATCCGGCCAAGGAGGGCGTGGTGATGAAGCGGTGGTTGTCCGGGGCGTTCATCGCCGTCTATCTCTCGTCGCTGGTGTGGGGCATCGCCGCACACGCCATGAAGTTCGGCGTCAATTCGCATCCCATCATGTACTACCTGGTGTGGGACATGTTCTGCGGCTGGTCGCCGTATGAAACGCGGTACCATGTCGTCGGCGAAGGCGACAGCGGCAAGTTCTACGAACTCGGGCCCGGACCGTGGCCGCACTTCTCGCCGTTCGGTGATCTCCCGCGGCATCATTACGACGCCTATGGCAACTGCTTCCGCAAAATGGCGTTGAACACGCTTAAGCACACGGAGCATCCCGAACCGATCCGCCGCGTGCTGGTCTTCGAGGAAGCCTGGCACAAGAAGTACAACCTGCCCGAAGAACTCTGGGCGATCCGCTTCGATGAACCCAAGGAACCCTACAGCTATTTCTGGCTGTATGCGTCGTACACGCCCGAGGGCAACATTCTGATGCAGAACACCGGGTTCCTGAATTATTCGACGGCCATGTCGGTCACGGACAACCCGCGGTTGTTGTCGGATGCCCGTCGTGGCCGACCGTTCTTTGCCTTCAATCAGTCGATGCGCGACGGCACCGCGACGGTTACAGATCCCACGGCATGGGCGGGTGCAGGCGATACCTTCGCGCATTGATCCGTCATCCCGTCTTTGTCTTCTCCCGCATTTCCTGTTGATCGTGCACGGTACGGAGGCCGCAAGATGCTGAAATTTCTGAGCGAAACCCGGGCGCGACTCGAACACTTTTTCTATGCCCAGGAAGTGCCCTACGGTCTCGCGCTCGTGCGGATCACGCTGCCGATCGTGATGATGTCGATGATTCTGCCGCGGTGGGCCGCCTGCCGGGAAATCTATTCCAGTGATGGAGCCCCCGCGCCGTTGCCCTACGGTTACGGATATCCCGACCTCATTCCGATTCTGGACGGCCCCACCACGGTGGCGTTGTTCTCGCTGCTGACGTTGACGCTCTTCACCATTTCGATTGGCTATTGCACGCGGCTGTCGCTGGTTGTCTGTTCGGTGTTGTACGCCTTTTTCTGCAACCTCGACGCCATCAGCACGATGACGAAGTACAGCGTAATTTCCTCGCACGTGCTGTTGCTGCTCGCCTGTTCGAACTGCGGAAAGCTCTGGTCGGTGGATGCGTGGTTGTCCAAACGCGCAGGCTTGCAGCCGGACTATCCGATGGGTCCCGCGTGGCCGCGACGCTGCCTGCAACTGATGATCGGCCTCGTTTACTTCGGTGCCGCCGTCACGAAGATGAACACGCCGACGTTTCTCAGCGGCGATCAACTGCATTTCTGGATGATGACGCACATCAACTTCCGGCATCCCGTCGGTGAACTGCTCAGCCTGTATCCGATTCTGCTGAAGATGATGTCGTATGTCGCGCTGGTGTGGGAGGTGACGTTCGTATTCCTCGTCTGGCGCGGCCAGTGGCGTCCGTGGGTTCTCGCCATCGGCATTCTGTTCCACTTCATGACCGTGCTGACGCTCGGCCTGATGATCTTCCCGATGGTCTGCTTCTCGTGCTATCTCGGCTTCATGGATGAACACGACTTCGGCGGCATCCGCGAATGGTGGACCGCCCTGCTTGCTAAAGGGGACGCCTGGGCCAGAGGCATTCAGCGGGTGTTCAACGCGATGCCCGCTCCGGGCGCGTGGCAGAAGTGGTCGGGCGGAGCCTACGCTGCCGTCGGACCGGTCTTCATGCTGGCGGCGTTTGGCGGTCTTGGCCTGGAATACTGGCTGGATCGCTACGGCGACCGTCGTGCAGAGGGACGGTACACACTCAAGGAAGTGGATCCCGATCTGATGGCCCGCATGCTGGCCCCGACGCCGCGCATTCGGGACATCGACAAATTCTTCGCGGTGGACACCGGCACGATTCTGGTGGGGGACCTGCTCGCCGATCGCCGCCGCGTCTTCCGTCATGGCGAAACGCTGATCATGCAGTGCAACCTGACGCCTCCGCACGAAGACATGTGGATCGAATGCAAGGTTCTCGACGGCGACAACCGGTTGGTCAGCCGCGTGGGGAACATCGCGTTGCGGGAGCAGTTCCGTTCGAACTTCACGTATCCGATCACCGCGGCGATGGAACCGGGCGAGTACACCTTCCGGTTCGAAACCGCCGGTCGCGAAGTCCTGCGGAAAACCATCACCGTCGTGGGCGATACCCGCACGGCGAATGCGAATTAGTTGACATCTACGCTTGCGCTTTGCCGAATCCCAACACTTCCGCATACACCTCACGAATGCGGCGCGTCATCGTCTGATGTCGAAACTCATCGGTGAATCGTTCACGACCGGCGCGACCAAGACGCTGCCGTAACCCGGCGTTGTTGGCCAGTTCGATCAGCGCTGCGGCCAGCGGCTCGATGGACTGCGGTGGTAGCAGATACCCGGTCACACCCGGGATGACGACTTCCCGCGCCCCGTCCACGTCGTAACTGACGACGGGCTTGCCCGCGATCAACCCCTGCGGCAGCACGCGCGCCAGGCCTTCCCACAAGCTGGTATGCACGACAATGTCCATCGCGTGAATCAGCTCGGGGATGCGCGTCGGCGGCACCAGGCCGGCGAAGACGAAATGCTCAGACAATCCCGCCGCCGCGATTTCCTGTTCGTATTGCGGCCGCAGGATGCCATCACCGACGAGCAGGAACCGCACATTCGGAATCTTTGCGACGACCTCTTTCGCGGCGGCGACGACGAACTCATGTCCCTTCAGATGAAACAGCCGCGCGATCTTGCCGACGACAATGTGTTCGGGCTGCAAGCCGAGTTCGCGACGCACTTCCCGCGGATCGCGCGGCGGTATCAAGAACGGCTCGACATCAAAGCCGGATGAGATCGTGACGAACCGCTCGGGGGCACCAATCCCTGCCGCGAGATATTGCTGCGTCATAGCATCCGCAACGCTGATAAACATCGCCGTGGACTGGGCCGCGTTGCGTTCGAGCTGCCGATACAGCCACGATGCCGCCGGTGACTGTCCATAATGAAACGACGCCCCGTGGATGGTGTGCACTGCAGGAATGCCGGCTTTCGCCGCGGCCCAGCGTCCGAGAATCCCGGCTTTGGACGCATGCGTATGCACGATGTCGGGCTTCAATCGCCGTAGGAGCGTGACGAGTTCACGATAACTCGACCAGTCACGCCACGGGTGAATGTTCCGGCGGAACTGCGGCAGGACATGCATCTCCGCCCCGCTGCATTGCGCCCGATCTTCCAGGCTGCCTTCGGGCCCGAGTCCCGGCCCCGTGATCAGCGCTACGCGGTCGCCGTAATCGCGCACCTGATCCTCCACGGTCAGCAGCGTATTCTCCTGCGCCCCGCCGATGATCAACCGTGTAATGATGTGCGCAACAAACAAGATCCGCCTTCGAAGTAGGGTGGGCTGTGCCCGCCATCTTGATCAATCTCGCGAAGATGGTGGGCACAGCCACCCTACCAAGTCTGTGCATCACTATCTAAGGACGACACGAAGAGGGAACGGACTATCGCAGCGGTTTCTCGGCAGGTTTGATACGATTTCGTTGCAGAAACTGCTGAGGAACCTGGGATGCCACGCGATATCACGCCGGAAAAATCGAGTTGGACGCCACCGACGTGGATCTTCCGCATCGTGATTATTCTGTTGATCGCGTGGTGGGTGTCCCAGCAAGCGCCACCGGAACCGCAGCGTGGCGCGGCCCCTGCTCCCGAAGAGAACGCCCGGTTTGAACCGTCGATCCCCGTTCCTGTGGAACCGGCGACCGAAACGGACGCCGACAATGACAGCCCCGCTGCTACGACACGCGAGTCCAAGCCCACACCGCGAATCGAAGCGCGGACGAACGATTCGCTGATCATTCCCAAGGTCACGATCAAAGATCAATCGGGCCGGGTTGTGTATCAGGGTGAGATTGATCTGGGGCCGACGTTGGAGCGGATTGAACGCGGCGAAAAACTCTCGCACCGCAACGACGGCAGCACGTTTCGCAACCTGGAACGACGGTTGCCGAAAAAGCCGGCCGGTTACTACACGGAATATGTGCATCCGACGCCGGGACTGAATGGACCGGGTCCGCAACGGATCGTGATCGGTGAGCAAGGCGAGACGTATTACACCGCGGATCACTATGGCACCTTTCGAAAGGTGCCGGAATGACGGTGAAACTTATTGTCGCCGATGATCCCCAGACGGTTGCGCCTGCCGGTGCGGTAGTGGTTCCGGTGTCGTCGCATATCCGCCGCAAACGCGAATTCTTCGGCGTGATGAAACGGCATCTCCGGCGATTGCACCTCTACAGCGATAACTGGGACGCGCTGTACGACGCCTTGCGGGATTTGTCGTCTCTCACCGACGTCCCGTGTGTGGTGCTGCGTCACACGGGGCTTCCGTTCGCACCGGACAGTCGGCAGCGCGAAATCTATCTGGAATTTCTGAGCGGATTGCTCGCCGACGGTGGGACGACGCCGGAATTGTGGATTGTGGTTCCCGCCACGGAATCCGCCGCGATTTCCCACTTGCGGAGTGCCGCAGAACCGTCTCCTCCCCGGACCTGAGCTTCTTTTCGGTATCTCAACGGCGGGAATTGCCGAAACTCGCCGGTTTCCGGGCGGTTCGAGGCAAAAATTGCGGTTTGGTCACCAGACGGACTCAAATCCGGTTGACCGAATTCGCGGCATCACTATACTCCGCCCCACACTTGCACTGCACATCCGAACGCGGACCGCCTGACACCGATCGTTGATCGCGTCCGGCGATCCCAGGTCCGCAACACTCCGTTGGGCTTGCCGTCCTGGCAAGGTCCCCGGCGGTCGTCCCCGTTTCCGTTATGTGAACTGTCGGCGCCTGGTACGGAACACTCGCCCCCCGTGTTTCGGTCACCGTAAAGGCTGGATTTTCGACTGGGGTTGCGCAACGAAAGGACTCGTCGCATGAAGTTTTCCGGACTCGTACGAGGCGCCGCAGTTAGCCTGGCCGCCCTCGGGATGGTGATGCCACAAGCGCAGGTTTTCGCTCAACAGGGCGAAACCAAGGCGCCGGTGGTCGTGAAGAATGATGCCAAGCTCGCCGCGGACGTTGTCCTCGTCGAAGGCAGCTTCACCGGCCGCGTCGTCGATCACACGGGCACCCCGCTCGTCAATCGCGAAGTCGTGGTGAAGCAGGCGGGCAAGGAAGTCGCCCGTGTTTCGACCAACGAAAAGGGTGTCTTCAGCGTGAAGAACGCCAAGCCCGGCAACTACATTGCCAGCTCGGGTAACACCGACGGCAACTTCCGCGTCTGGAATGAAAAGACCGCTCCGGCGTCGGCCAAGGGTCATGCGTTGCTGGTGATGGGTGAAAACGGTGCTCGCGGTGCCTTCGGTGCCGTCGACCCGACCCTCGTGCTCCTGACCGTGGCGGTCATCGCCTCGGTGATCATCAGCGCGATCGCCCTCGGCAAGATCAATGATCTGCAGGACGATGTCGATCAGATTCCGAAGTCCCCGTAAGCGGGTGAGACTTCTTATGTAGACGTTCGCGAGTGATCGTTCCCCCCACGACTTCGCGAGACGCAGGGCCGGTCATTTCCTCCCCCCCTGGAAATGACCGGCCTGTTTTTTTTTGATAGTTGCCAGTAGTCAGTTGCTAGTTGTCAGTAGGAACGACGAAAGCTTCGGTCTTCATACACTGACAACTAACCCCTGACCACTCTCCACTTCCTCCCCCACCTTGAGTCTTTCCCCTGCAGCACGTGAATTTTCGCATTGCGACTGGAGCGGCTGTAACGATTCTTCCGATAGTCCCGAATGAACCGTCAGCGGAGGACGACCCCGTCGGGGTTTCGTCCGAGTTCTGTCAGGACTCGCGCTCGTCTGTCTTCAGATTGTGATGTCTGGAGGACGGCTCAGTTTGCGGTACTTGCGGGATCACCGCGGACTCCCATCGAATGGTCTCTTTCGGAGAGCAATGCGAATGAAGATGTTCAATTGGCTCAAGGGGGCAGCGGTCACACTGGCAGCACTCGGAACGATGCTGCCCGCGCCGCAACTCAACGCCGCCGAAACCACGGCGCCGCTGAAAATCGAACGCACTCAAGCCACCGTGCTGGATATCAGCATGAACGCGGAAGGCGTGTTCGCCGGTCGCGTCGTCGATCACACCGGCACCCCGGTCGCCGGAGCCGAAGTTGTCGTCAGCCAGGCCGGAAAAGCCGTCACCAAAACCGTCTGTGATGACCGCGGCGCCTTCGCCGTGACCGGTCTTCGCGGCGGCGTGTATGAAGTTGCCAGCGGCAAGACCTCCGGCAACTTCCGCGTCTGGACGGAATCCGCCGCTCCGGAATCCGCCAAGGAAGTCGCCCTGGTGATCCTCGGCGAAAACGGCACCCGCGGCGGTAGCGGCTCGTTCGGCGGGGGCACCCTCATCCTGGGCGCCGCGGTGGTTGCCTCGGTCATCCTCTCGGGCATCGCGCTCGGCAAGCTGAATGACCTCCAGGACGACGTCGACAAGATTCCGAAGTCGCCGTAATCCGGCTGACCGACGAATTATCGTTGAAATCAAAAGCGCCCGGCTGTGAGTGAAAACTCGCAGCCGGGCCTTTTTCGTGACTTGAGAGCCCCCCCGTCAGCCCGCAGACTCAACCTGCCTTTCGTGACTGGCAAGAGTCGGGGAAGCGGACCTCAATTCTGGTTCTTCCGATTTCACACGGAAATCAGCCCCGTCCGATATTGCCCGAAGGACAGACTGTGTCGCGCCGCCATCGAGCTCGCCTCGACCCGGTTGCGAATCTATTGAACGTGCGCTGATTTCCTCCTCCTCCGCTGAAATCTCACGCACCTCGATCGGTTCGAAATCGGATCCCGACTGGATGTCAGCCGCACCGCAGCGGAAGGGACAGGGGGTCTCTCCGGGACTGGATGAAATTGGTCAGGGAGCACTGGATGAAAGTCACGAACCTCGTGAAAGGCGCTGTGGTAACGCTCGCTGCCTTGGGCATGGTGATGCCGCAAGGACAAGTTGAGGCCGCCACAGGTCTGAAGGGCATCAAGGCTGTCAAGACGGTCGAAGCGTCGGTCGCCGACATTTCGCTCGCCAACGGCGCCTTGATTGGCCGCGTTGTGGATCACACTGGCGCCGCGATGGCTTCGAAAGAAGTTGTCGTCCGTCAGGGCAAGAACGAAGTCGCGAAAGTGCAGACGGATAAGTCCGGCACGTTCGCGGTTTCCAACCTCAAGGGCGGGCTGTATGAAGTCACCGCCGGCACGTCCACCGGGACGTTCCGCGTCTGGACCGAATCCGCCGCTCCGTCGTCCGCCGCCGAGCAGGCTCTGCTCATCGTCGGTGAAAACGGCGTCCGCGGTGGCAGCGGTACATTTGGTGGTGGTGGTGGTGGCTTCGGCGGGATCATGGGCGATGGCACGCTGGTGCTCACCGCCGCTGTGATCGCCTCGGTCATCATCTCGGGCATCGCGCTTGGCAAGATCAATGATCTGCAGGACGACGTCGACAACATTCCGAAGTCGCCATAATTCGACTTCGTGAATGCGACTCGCAGCATTCCAACGCCCGCGATCATTCTCCGGAATGACCCGCGGGCGTTGTTGTTTTCCACGCTCAACAAGCCCGGAGTGCCACCGACGGGCTCTGTGTCTTAGAATGCTCACCATGTGTGCCACTGGCTCCGCCAGTGTTCTTCACCGATCGTTGCAGAGACTTGCACTGGCATAGCCAGTGGTACACGATGCGCTTCAAGCCGACAAAGCGTTTCAGCGACCGAGCGAGAGAGCGATGCGTTCTTCAATGTTCCTGTTCATTCTCTGCGTCTCAATCCAGCGACTTTTTGCCGCGGAACCCGTCGTCGGTCCGGCCAAAGGCAGCCTTGTGATCGTCGGCGGAGGCCGTGTGTCGCGGGTGATCACGGAGGAATTCGTGCGTCTCGTCGGCGATCTCGATCAATCGGTGGTCACGATTCCGACCGCGGGTGAAGACGAAGACTGGGGCGATGATTATCTCGCCCGGTGTTATCCCCGACGGGCGGGCTTCAAGAATGTAACGGTCCTCCACACACGCGATCCGAACATCGCTGACACGGACGACTTCGTCGCCCCGCTGTTGAACGCCAAAGCGGTCTGGCTCGACGGCGGACGGCAATGGCGGCTCGCCGACAGTTACCTCGGCACGCGCACGGAAAGAGAACTGCACGCATTGCTCGCGCGCGGCGGTGTGATCGCGGGGAGTTCCGCGGGCGCGACCATCCAAGGATCGTATCTGGTTCGCGGCGCACCGGCCGGCAACACCGTGATGATGTCCCCCGGTCACGAAGTCGGGTTCGGCTTCCTGCGTCAGTGCGCGATCGATCAGCACGTGATCGCGCGCAATCGGCACATCGATTTGTACCCGGTCGTAATGCGATTTCCCCATCTGCTCGCGTTCGGCATCGATGAATCAACAGCGTTGGTCGTGCAGGGCGACGAAGCCCGGGTGATCGGTCTTAGCGGCGTACTCGTGCACAATGGAAACGAGCTTCCCGACGAT
>DASRYX010000659.1:0-22319 GCA_035686985.1 Planctomycetaceae bacterium
ATTCATCCCAGGCATGCCGAGATCCATCAAGATGACCGCCGGCTGAAACTCGGCAGCGAGCTTGATCGCCTCTTCGCCGCTGCTCGCGGTCTTTGCATCATGTCCGAGATGCGAGACCAGCTTGGCAAGCATTTTTCCGGCTGATTCGTTGTCATCAACGATCAGCACCCGCAGCGGTGACGACGCGGGGGGGTGCTGTGCATCCACGTCGGCACCATTGACGTGAGGGGATGTCACAATCGGCAGGCGGACGGTGAACGTGGCCTCTTTCTGCGGTCCGTCGCTGGCAACTTCGATTCTGCCGCCGTGTAGTTCGATGATCGACTTCGCGAGGGTGAGACCGATCCCCAAGCCGGAGTTTGTCCCCTGGGTAAAACCGCCGTCGACCTGCGTGAACATCTCAAAGACACGTTCGCACATCTCGTCAGCGATGCCGATGCCGTTGTCCTGCACACGAATCACCAATTCGTCGTCGAGCCGCTCTGCCGACAGGCGAATCTCGCCGTTGGGCGGTGTAAACCTCGCCGCGTTGTTTAGCAGATTCGAGATCACCTGCGCAAGTCGGTTCGGGCTGGCATACAGTTCCACCGGCTCATTCGGCAGCACGACCTCCAACGAATGCTGCCGCTCATTCATGAAGGGCCGGGAAGCTTCCACGGCTGATCGCAAAATGTCCTCAATGCGGACATCGGTCTTCTGCAGCCGCAGACCGCCGCGAGAAATGCGAGAGACATCCAGCAGGCCATCGACGATCATAATGAGCTGCGCTGTCTGCCGTTCCATGACCTCGCGGGCATCTTCGAGCGTCTGCGGATCGTCCTTGAGCAATTTCATCAGATCCAGGCCGGAACGAATTGGCGCCAACGGGTTCCGTAGTTCGTGCGCCAACATCGCAAGGAACTCATCTTTATTCCGATTGCCATCCACGAGATCGGCTGCAGTCCGGCGAAGCTCGTCTTCCCGATTCTTCTGCTCCGTCTGGTCACGCATCACCTTCATGTAACCCAGCAGCCGGCCGGTGTTGTCCCGTAACGCGGTGGTGATTCCGGTCGCCCAGAACCGTGTGCCGTCCTTGCGACGCATCCAGCGGTCGTTGCTTGCCCGGCCCGTGGAAGCCGCTTCCTTGAGTTCCGCCTCCGGGACGCCTGGGGCCACATCTTCCGGAGTGAAGATCTGATTGGAGACGTTGTTGCCGATGAATTCGGACTCTTCGAAGCCGAGCACGCGTTTGACGCCGATGTTCCAGCTGACGCTGCGACTCTCGGGATCGGTCATGAAGATCGCATAATCCTGGATCTGCTCGACCAGTGTGAGGAACTGCGCCTGCTGCTCGCGAATCGCCTGCTGGGCATTTTTGCGATCGCTGATGTCGATGCAGTACTCAACAAGTGAACCATCCCCCAGACTCGCACCAGCGAATAACATCCACGTCCGGCTTCCGTCGCGGCGCAGATATTCCTTTTCATACGGGCCGATGCGTCCTGTCGCCGTCAGTTTATGCAATTGTTGCAGGCTTGCTTCCACGTATTCAGGCGGCGTCATTCGCTGCCACGTTAATGAACGTGATTGAACGTCGCGCTGGTCGTAACCGGTCATCTTGCGAAAGGTGTCGTTGGCGTCGATCAGCGTGCCGCTTTCGTCGAACAGCAGCACGCCAACGCCGTCAATATTGACCATCCGTTGCAGACGCTCTTCGCTCTTCTTCAAGGCCTGCGCGGATCGTTTCTGCTCCGTCATGTCGACGAAGGTAATCACCACGCCGTCGATACGGTCCTCGGTGCTGCGATACGGCAGAACGCGGGTCAGGTACCAGCGGTTACCGTCATCGCTGATCTCACGTTCGACCGGAATGAGCTTCTGCAGGACTTTTTGCGCGTCGTCGTGAAGTTCGTCATACCCTAATCGATGGGTGATGTCACCGAGCGGTCGCCCCCGGTCGTTGACGCGAACACTGAACAGTTCGGTCACCTTGGGCGTAAAACGCATGATGCGCAGTTCACGATCGAGAAACAGCGTGGCGATATCGGTCGCCGCGAGGAGGTTCTGCAAATCACTGGAAAGATGCCCCAGCTCTTCAACCTTGTGACGGTTCTCCTGATTGACGGTCTGGAGCTCCTCGTTCATGCTCTGGAGCTCCTCCTTCGACGTCTCCAGCTCTTCGAGAGTCGACCGCAGTTCTTCGTTGGCCGACTGCAGCTCTTCGTTGGCGGCCCGCAATTCCTCTTGGCTGGTTTCGTATTCTTCGATAATCGCCTGCAACCGCTGCCGCATGACATCGAGCTCGGAATTCAGAACGTCTGAGGAACCGAGCGATTGCGACTCCGTGCCTGCCGGGGAGTGCAACGCGGCTGGTGCATGGGATACGGGAGCTCCTTCTTCAAAGATGACCAGCAGGTATCCGTCCTGGGTGGGATCGAGTGCCGGTCGAATGTGCATCTCGACGGGAGCCGAATCCCCATTGAACTTCACGTCAATCGGCGCGGTGTTGAACGGCAGGAGCGTCTGACGAACGGACGTCATCGCCGCCCGCAACTCGATGCACAATTCATTGCGTACGAGCTTGAAGACGCTGCTGGTCACCTCCCCGCCGGGGTGGACCAGATAACGGCCGGCGTTGGCCGACAGGTGGACGACCTTATCTTCCGGGCTGATCAGCAGGCTCGGAGGTGCGTACCGTTCGAGCATTCTCAGATGCGGACGGTTGTACGAGATCGGCTGAATCGATTCGGGCTGATCGATGCGTCCGGATGAAATTCCTCGGGCGAGCGGAAATACCGGGAGCCGCGGTTCCGGCCCGAGCACGTTCTGCTTCTGGTAAACGCACGCCTTCTTGTCCACCAGTCGGAACAGTTCCGAAGCGTCGAGCGTCTCCGAGGTCCCGAGCATCAAGAACCCATCCCGCCGCAGCGCGTAGTGGTATAGTTCAATCACGTCGCGCTGAATCACGCGATCCAGATAGATCAGGACGTTCCGGCAGGCGATCAGATCCATCCGGGAAAAGGGCGGGTCGTTGAGCAGATTATGCGGTGCAAACACCACCAGTTCGCGCACGTCTTTGCGAATGCGGTAACCGCTATCTTCCTTCACGAAGAACCGTTTCAATCGTGCCGGGTTGACGTCGGTTTCAATGTCGCCGGGATAGAAGCCGTCCCGCGCTTTCGCCAGCGACCGTTCGTGCAGGTCCGACGCGAAGATCTGCAGCGCCACAACGGAATCACGCCGGCCCGCTTCTTCGAGCAGCAGCATCGCGAGTGAGTACACCTCTTCGCCGGTCGCACAGCCCACCGACCAGACCCGGATCGGCTCATCATCCTTTTTGCTTTCGAACAGCTTGGGGATGATCTCTTTTCCAGCATTTAAAAGACGTGGCGATCGCGGAAAAAATTCGTGACGGTGATCAGCAGATCGTCAGCGAGCGCCGTCACCTCGTCGGGCGATTTTCGCATCAATTCGAGATACGCCGAGAGCTGCTCCACGTGATTGAACTGCATCCGGCGCGTGATGCGGCGAAGAATCGTCGACCGTTTGTAATGGGTGAAGTCCCGGCTCGTGCGGGAACGGATCTGTGCAAAGATCTTGTGCAGGATCTGCCGCGTCTCGTCTTCGACTTCCTCGCCGTCATTGGGGACGGTGATTCTGGGCTGCGTGCGCACGAACGCCAGAATTGCGCTCGGGATCTCCGACAACGGCAGAATCAGGTCGACCATGCCGTTCGCGATGGCGCTTTGCGGCATGCCGTCGTATTCGGCTTCGTTCGGGTCCTGGACGATGGTGAGACCGCCGGCCTCTTTGATCTGGCGCAGACCGAGCGTTCCGTCCGAACCGGTTCCGGTCAGGATGATGCCGACGGACTGCCCATCGTGGGTCTTCGCCAGAGTCCGAAAGAAATGATCAATAGGCGCCCGCTCTTGTCGCCGCGCTTCGAGTTCCGTCAGCCGCAGGTGTGTGTCGATGGTGTCGAGGTTAGAGTTCGGCGGAATCACATAAACATGGTTCGGCTCAAGCTTCGTCGTCGACCGCACCTGCTCGACCGGCATCTTCACGTGCGGTTGCAGCAGCTCCGCGAGATGGCTTTTATGCTCCGGCGCCAGATGGACAACAACAACATAAGCCAGTCCGCTGTCACCAGGGATGTCCTCAAAGAACTTCTTCAAGGCTGCCAGCCCGCCCGCAGAAGCCCCGATACCCACCAGAGGAAAGGGACTTCTTTGTTGCCCGATCGTTCCAGGCGGCGGGTTAAGCTCACCGGGTGCCGCCGGGTGTGGATGGAGTTCGCCCGGATCAGCGACGCGTTCCATCTTGTCAGATGTGAAGGATTCGGTCGGATGGGGAAGCGTGCGTTGTTCGCCTTCAGCCGGGACCTCGCGCCCGCGGTCAGGCGACACTCGCTTCTTCTTTGCCATTTCTGTTTCCAACCCGCCCATTGCCTGTGTTAACAGTCGCCAAACCCCATAATGGCACGCGGTAAATCCAGCGCCAAGCGGCTGGTGTTGGAGAGAAACACCTTAACCAAATGCAGCAGAATAAGTTAGAACGCCTGAACCTGATACGGGAACGGATCGGCGGTGATCCCGCTCGCGCCGCTACGGCTGGGTCAAGCCTGCCGCCGTAACTGAGGTCTGATTGCTGCTCACGGCTTCACTGCCATCCTTCAAGGAAATCGTGAAGAGCGTGGATTGAGTCTGCCCGGCAGCAATCGACGTCCGCGATCGAAAGACCAGCGAACGAATCTTCGATTGAACGGTGGTCCCGATCTGGGCGGCGGGCTGGAAATACCGCGAGTAAACCAGATTCGCACCACTGACCGTGCGCGTCCAGCCGGTCGTCGACTCCGCTGTAAAGTCCCCGCGCTGGACACCGTCGACGATGGTGATCTGCACCAGCATGTCCTGATAATCCGCGTCCGCCACCGTCAACGTGGAGAACAGCGCGGACGACGTCCCGGCGTTGACGATCTGGCTCGCACCGGCGTCACGCACCCCGGGCAGATCATTCACGCTCGTGGTAGTCACGCGCGTGCCACTATTCGCGATCGCCGCCGCGACCCCGTCGCTGACAGTGATGCGGAAGTCGGTGAGCTCGGTCGTTCCGGGCCGGATGGCGTTCGACCGCGGTTGGAACGTCAATGCTCGAATCGCCGCCCCGGCCGACGAGCCGGCGTCCGCGGTGGGATGGAAGTACCGCACGTAGGTGATGTCGTTACCGAGCACCGTCGGTGTCCAACCAGAACTTGCGGCATTCGAGAAGTCGCCACGATGGACACCATTCAGGATGGTCACCGTGACCAGCATCTCCTGGACATCCCGATCCGCGATGGTGACGTTGCTGAAGGGGTTGACCATCGCATCGTCGTTCACTGCGACCGCGCTGCTGATACCGGACATCGTGGGCGCGTCGTTCGCGCTAACCGTGGTCACGCGCGTTCCCATATCGGCGACGGGGTTGGCGACGCCGTCACTGACGGTGATTTGAAAGTCGGTGAGTTCTGTCTTGCCCGGATTGAGAACATCACTCCGCGGCTGGTAGATCAGCGACCGCAACGCGGGCTCGACCACCGAACCGATCCGGGATGCAGGATTGAAATAGCGCGTATAGACGATGTCATTCCCAACCACCCGCCGCGAGTTCCATCCGGTCGCTGCGGCATTAGTGAAATCGCCCCGGAAGACGCCATTCAAAATTGTGACCGATGCAAACATGTCCTGCACGTCGTCGTCGGCGATGGTGACCGTCGCGAATGGCGCGACATGTGCGTTGTCGTTCACGGTGACGGAGTTGCTTGTGCCGCTAATGACGGGAGCATCGTTCGCGCTCACCGTTGTCACGCGCGTGCCCATGTTCGCGATCGCCGGGGCGACACCGTCACTGACGGTCAACAGAAAATCGGTAAGTTCCGCGGCGCCGGGCCTGAGGACATTGTTGCGAGGCTGGAACGTCAGCGTGCGGAACGCCGCCTGGGCTTCGGCTCCCACATCCATTGTTGGACTGAAGTAACGCCGGTAGGTGATGTCATTCCCGACAACCTGGCGGCTCGTGAATCCGGCAGTGGCGACGTTAATGAAGTCGCCGCGATTGACCCCGTTCAGAATCGTCACCGAGATCAGCATGTCCTGGGCGTCGCGGTCGGTCACCGTCAACGTGTTGAATGGATTGAAGGCCGCGCTATCGCTGACTGTGGCGGTGGTTCGCACGCCATCAATCGTGGGAGCATCATTCTGACTGACGGTCGTGATACGAGAAGTCACCGCGGTGTTTGCCAGTCCGTCACTCACGAAGACCGAGATGTCCGTCTGCTCGGTCAGGCTGGGCTTGATCGCGTTGGCACGGGGTTGAAATACGAGCCGCTGAATCACCGGCTCAACGACCGCACCGATGTTGCTCTGAGGGGAAAAATAGCGGGCATAGACGATGTCAAAGCCATTGACCGTCCGTATCCAGTTCTCGGTCGATGCCGGCGTGAAATCGCCGCGGATCACCCCGTTAATGATGGTCACGACAACAACGGCGTCCTGCGTATCCGGATCGTTCACCGTTAGGTTGGCAAAGGGCTGTAGGGTGGCGTTGTCATTGACCACCAGGTTCGCGGTGCTTTGAACGACTAACGGCCGCTCGTTTACGTTAGTCAACTGCAGAATGAAGTTGACGTCGTAATCAACGGGATCACTCTGGCTGGGGTCGCGCAGCGTTACAGTCACCGTGTACGTCACACGGCGTTCGAAATCCATCACCGCTCCGGCACGGACGTAGAGTCCACCGTCGACAATCTCGAAGCTCGCCTCGTCGTCGCCGGACAGCGTCAGCGTGTTGTCCCCGAGCGCGTCATCGGTGATGGCGATGTCAGCGACCTTGACGCGACCGGCGGTGTTCGCATTTTCCGGCAGCGTAGGCACGGTGTTCGTCAGCGCGATCGCGGTGGGCGGCTCATTGATGTCGGTGAGATCCAGCGTGAAAGTGGCGCTGGCATCCGGAATTCCTCCAACAGCGGCATCATCGGCATTGATGGCGACGACATACCGGGATTTCGCTTCGAAATCGAGTACCGCTCCCGCGCGCAAGTAAAGCGTTCCCGCATCGATCTCGAACGCGGCGGCATCAAGGCCCGACAGCGTCAGGATGTTCACGCCGTGGATATCATCGAAGGTGGCAATGTCCGCGACTTTGAGACGGCTGGTGCTGTCGGTCATTTCCGGCAGACTGGCAACCGTGTTCTGCAGGATCACGCCGGCGGGGGCGTCGTTCACATCGCGAAGGTTGACCGTGACCGTGGTCTCGGTGCTGATCTCCGAAACATACGGGTCGCGGACGGTCACGGTGAGCTCCAGTGTCGGATTCGTTTCGAAATCGAGCAGGACGGAGTTCGCCACGCGCAGTTCGCCGGTGGTCGCGTCTATGGCGAATGCCGCCGCGGAGGGACCGCCCGTAATTTCAAAGACCGGCCGACGGCTCGGGATCGAGTTCTCGACGGCGAGCTGTCCGACCACGCGGGCCATGGGGGCATTTTCATCCAGCGAGAACACCGCATCCGATAGCGACGGCGTCTGCGGTTGCATGCGGGTCTGCAACCAGCCGCGAATCGTTGCGGCGATCTCACTGTAACCCCGATCGTTCGGATGCACAGCGTTGTTAGCCGGGTAACTTTCCTCGGGACTCATGTTGAGCCCGGTCGGAATGACGAACAAACGGTCCTGTTCGCGGCCTTCAAACCGATCGATCATTTTCTCGACGAGGCGATGTTGGACCGGTTTCCAGTTTTCCCGCGTGTACCGGCCGGCATAGTTAGCGGTGAACGCCGATTCGCGTCCATTGGGCGGCGGCGTCAGGCAGATTCCGAACTCGGTATTGGGCAGGGCGGTGCGGAACGCACTGATTAGCGATTCCGCAGACGTCAGCACGGCGTCGATCTGGAGATCCACCTGATCCGGACGGCTCGGGTCAAGAAAGATGCAGTCGTTGATCCCCAGGAGAAAGGTCACGAAGTCAGGCTTCGCGCCTCCGAGCGAGTCAGAAAAATAGCGCGGGACGTTGAGCGTGGCCCGCCCGTTCTCCAGGAACACAAACGGGCTGGATCGCTTGTTGAACGCGGGATCCGGATTCGGCTCGTAATGCGTCAAGAACCGGTTCCAGGTCCAGCCGCCGTAGCCTTCGTGGAACACGTTCGCTGCCGCATCCGTGGGGTGATGCGTTCCCAACAACGTGACGCCGCGACCATCAGCCGCAAAGTCGGTTGCCAGATCATTCGGATAGATCGAGTAATGGGTGAGACTGTCGCCGACCAGTAACAGGTTGTAATCGCGGCCGGAGTCCACGGTCGCGGTGACGCGAATCACGCTGCTGCGGGTGTCGACCAGTGTGTCGCCCTGCCAGAGCGAAATCTGCCAGACGTGATCGCCGACATCCGCAGCCTGCGGCGTCGCGGTCCACGCCGTGGCCGTCGAAGTTCCGATGTCGCAGGAGACTTCAAAGCGCAGGTCGTCCGTCGTCAGGGTCGGAACGAGATTCTCAAAGAGAATCGTGGTGGGCTCACCGACAATCGCGTAGATCGTTGGAGGTGCGACCAGTTGCGGGCTTACGGCGGATAAATACCGCCGGGATTCCAGAACGTCGACCAGCGCGGCAACCGGTGGCCCGAACGGCCGCGGTGAACGCCGACCCCGCAGCGGCCGGGGTGTGCCGATCCAGAAAAACCATCGGCCAAACCGGGAGCGGTTCCGCTCGCCTTCAGCTCGCTGACCATCACTGCAGAGCGAATCCATCGTTAAGACTCAATCACTCTGTGCGATGTCATTCACGACAGGGCAAACCCCATCAATCAATGGAGGCCGTCGAACTCATGCGATGTAACGACTGGAGAAGGTCCATGACAATATCAGTCATGACCAGTGAAGTGTACACCAGAATCGAGTCGAGGAATTGAATGCAAGGCCACGCGAGCTTCGGCCGATTTTGCCGCTCCACAAACTTCGAGCTGCAACGGTTACTGAACACCGTCATAACGACACAATCCCGGCATCCGACGTACTGCTTCGCCTTCGTAATGGAAAAAGAGGGCACAATGTAAAACGGATTCTTGGCAAGTTATCCTCGACGGTTATGAAGCCGCCGCCGCTCCCATCGAAATCTCTTCGCCGCCGTCCCTGGGCCTGGATCGCGGCTGTCGTCACCATTGCGGGAATAGTGTTGGCGTGGCTTGCCTTCACGAGTTTCCAGCGTGAGCCACAAATTGCCAGCAGCGATCCTTCCCGGCAGGTGCAGCGGGCACGTGCACTCCTGGCACAAAAGAATTGGGACGCCGCACTGACTTCCATGCTCCCAATCATTGAGGGAAGTTCACGCCCTTCGTCGCAAGCCTTGCTGATTGCCGGCGAGGCAGCCACTCGACTCGAACGGTACCGTGACGCCCTCCGATACTACGGCGAGATTCCGCCGACCGATGCCGCGGAATTTGAGCAAGCGCTTCTCGCGGCCGCGGAAATTCATCGTGTGCACGGCTCGCTCGACGAAGCGGAACGGCTGCTGAACTCGCTCTTGGAGAAGCAGCCCTCGAACGTTCTCGTTGCGCAGCGGCTGGCCGGAGTCCTGATGATGACCGGCCGCCCCCGCGCGGCCCAACCGCTGCTTCAACAACTGCTCGAGTTGAATCAATTCGGCCTGCAGGAACTGCAGTGGCTCGCTGTTCCGGACCGCCCCCTCGCGGCGGAGAGTTACCTTGAGCAATCGTTGCGTTTTGATTCGGAGCAGATGTTCCCCAAACTGGGACTGGCGACACTGAAACTCACACAGGGTGACTTCACGACCGCGTTTCAGTTGCTGGAGCCCCTGCGGGCGAAACGTCCTGATCACGCGGAAATCGAAGCCGGGTACGGCCGTGCTCTTTGGGGACTGCAGGACTTGCCCCGGCTTACTGCCTGGCTGTGCGGGTTGAAGCCGGAGCTGCAGCGGCTTCCGGAAGCGTGCTACCTGCGGGGATTGCTGGCCGAACAGCAGAAGCAGAACGAGCAAGCTAGCCGCGCTTTCATCGACAGTGTGCTGCTCGATCCGAATCGGGCGGACGCGATCAATTCGGCGAGCCGTGCGTTAGCCGCGCTTAAGTTAGACGAAGCATTGGTGCCGTTGCTGGAAAAGCGGCACCGGTGGCTGGTCGAATTGGAGTCGCTGGCCACGAGTACGAAAACGGGACCGCCGACCGAGGCGACCATTCGCCGTCTGGTCATTGTGCTCGAAGCGTTGGATCGTCCGTGGGAAGCCCATGGTTGGATGACGCTTTTCGTGCGCAGCAGCGGAGATGCAACAGGCTTTGCAGATGTCGTCCCTCGTCTGCAGTCGCAGATCCGTAATAACGCCGCACGGGCGACGCCCCTTCAAACCGCTCTGGCAGCGGTCGCGACGACACTTCCGCCCGTGGACTGGAACATCGCGATGCCGCAATCGCCGACGCAAGACGCAACCTTAAGAGGAACACCCGCGTTTCGCGATGAAGCTCAAGCGGCCCGTCTCGAGTTCACCTTCTTCGAGGATCCCGATCCGTCGACAGAAGGTCGACGCATGCACGAATCCATGGGAGGTGGAGTCGCCGCATTCGACTACGACGTGGACGGCTGGCCGGATCTTTATTTCACTCAGGGTGCGGTTCTCAATGGGGACTCAACCAGCACCGTGTACCTCGATCAGTTGTTTCGCAACACGGGCGAAGGTCACTTCGATAACGTCACCTCAGCCTCGGCGATTGTCGAACCGGCGTTCAGCCAGGGCATTGCCGCGGGAGACGTGAACAATGATGGTTTCCCGGACCTATACGTCGCGAACATTGGACCGAATCGGCTGTTCTTCAATCAAGGTGACGGAACCTTCCGATCCGCTCTGGAGGCCTTCACGCCTGCAGATGTCTGGACCGCGAGCTGCGCGATGGCCGACCTGAATGGTGACGCCATTCCGGACTTGTTCGACGTGAACTACCTCGGCGGACCCGATGTTTTTGAGAAACGTTGTCGGACCCCGGCCGGTCCACGCACGTGCGTTCCGTCAGCGTTTGCGGCAATTCCCGATCGGCTGCTGTTAGGCAACGGCGACGGCACGTTCCGCGACGCGTCGTCGGAGGTGCGATTGGACAACTCCCCCGGTCGCGGGCTTGGGATCCTGATCGGCGATCTGGCGAACGCGAACGGACGCGATGTCTTCGTCGCTAACGATACGGAGGCGAATACGCTTTATCGTAATCCCGCCGCGCCTTCCGGAACACTGGTATGGGACGACATCGGACAGACCGCGGGCGTCGCCTTCAGCTATGACGGTAAACCGCAAGCGAGCATGGGGATCGCTGCCGATGACTTCGACGGCAACGGGTTGCTCGACCTCTTCGTCACCAATTACGCCAACGAATCGAACTCGCTCTACCTGCAGAATCCGGCGGGCGTTTTCGCGGATCACTGCTCGTCGTCGGGACTTCTGTTACCCAGTTGGCCGATGCTCGGGTTCGGCACACAATCGATCGATGTCGAACTCGATGGCTTTCCGGATCTCGTCGTGGTGAACGGTGATCTCGATGACTTCACCCACCTCGGGCGTCCGCTTCCGATGCGCCCCCAACTCTTCCGAAACGGCGGGGAGGCCCGGTTTACGGAATGGCAGTCGTCCGAGCCGAATGATTTCTTTGCTGTGCAGTCGCAGCATCGTGGAAGAGGCTTGGCCAGGCTCGACTGGAACCGTGACGGATTGGACGATTTCGCGGTCTCCCAACTGGACGAGCCGGTCGCGTTGGTCACCAATCGCTCGACTGCGGTTGGGGCTTCGCTCCGACTGACATTGATTGGGACCGCGTCGGCCCGGGATGCCATTGGTGCGAAGATCATCGTGGAGATTGAGGGACACACCTCCCCCCGCTGCGCTTGGGTGCTCGCCGGAGACGGATACATGTGCCGGAATGAGCAGACATTGTCGATCACGGTGCCGAATGCGGATGCCGCCTGCTCGGTGACGGTAACGTGGCCTAGCGGCGTAACCTCAAAAATGAGCGAGATTTCCGCTCGCTCGGAATGGGTGATCAGAGAAGGCCAGCACGCCACCCCGCGACAGCGACCAAAATAGTCGCCATGTCTTAACTCGCTAAATCGTAAGATGTTCCGTCTGGAACGATTGGTGTAAAATCGTCGACGATCGGCATTCTTTCAATTGACTTCGTCGCATTCCTGCATCACTATTGTCTTATGCGCCCTCGCCACAATTGGTCGGGGGCGTCACCGTTTCATTTATGAGTGGCACGTCGCCCTCAGCCTGCTTGTGGTCCTGATAAGAGAGTCCATCCTATGAGTCGTTCGCAACGTCGTGGATTTACGTTGATCGAATTGCTGGTGGTCATCGCCATCATCGCAATTCTGATTGCGCTCCTGCTGCCTGCGGTGCAGCAGGCCCGCGAAGCTGCCCGTCGCACGCAATGCCGTAACCACTTGAAACAATTGGGTTTGGCGTTGCACAACTACCATGATACCTTCGGCATGTTTGTCGCCCGCAAGGGTGGCCACAACAACTGCACGGTGACGGCTCCGTTCACCACTCGCGGTAACTGTACCCGCCTGAGCGGTTTCGTGGGTCTGCTCCCGTATCTCGACCAGGCACCGCTCTTCAATGCGATTCAGGCTGGTGATGCCACTCGTCCGCCGGGTGGTCCTGAAGGCTGGGCCGGCTGGTCTGTGTGGGATATCAGCATTCCCGGTATGTTGTGCCCGTCGGACGGAACCTCGCCTCCGCAAGTCCGATCCAACAACTATCTGTTCTGCATCGGCGACTCCGCCCGCAATGCCCGCGACTCGACGATTGTTCGTGGAGCCTTCGGGACGCAATTCTGTACCGGTATCCGTGACATCACCGACGGGACCAGCAACACCATCCTGATGAGCGAAGGGGTTCGCGGCACGAACACCGGTAACCCGCTGCTCGTGACGGCCGGCGGTGATTACCGCGCATGGAACGCGATCATTATGAGCCAAGACCCGGTCAACGCCCCGGGGGCTTGCCGCAATCTGGTGACAGCCGGATTTGTGAATTCGGGTCTGTCGGTCAAACTGTGGCGTGGTCGCCAGATCTGGGATGGCCAGGCGGAACGCGTTGGCTTCAACACGATTCTCCCCCCGAACAGCGTCCTCTGCTCGGCAGGGACCGATGCGAACGCCGATGCCGCGGATACGGCCTTGCCGCCGACCAGCGTTCACACCGGTGGTGTGCACTGTCTGATGGCGGACGGCACGGTGCGGTTCGTCAGTGACAACATCAACAGCGGTAACCTGGCCGCGGCCAGCCCGAATCAGAACGGCTCCGGTTTGAGCCCGTACGGCGTCTGGGGCTCGCTCGGCTCCAAGAGCGGCAGCGAGACGGCATCCGAGTTCTAATCGATTCGGTTCGACAATGTATCGAATGTGCCTCCGACGCGATAAAGTGTCGGAGGCACGTTCGTTTCCAAGCAGCTTTGACAGACTCTGTTCACGATCAGTGATCGCCTCCCCGAGAAAGTGACCATCATGCCTTACAAAGTCCTGGTCCCGTTTCTGTTGACTACCGCGCTGGCGGGCTGCGGCGATAGTGCCCCGAAAGTCAAGCACCCCGACCGCACGAAGGTTTCCGGAACCGTCACGCTGAAGGGGACGCCGGTCGAAGGGGCCACCGTCACCTTGCATCCGGTGCAGAAGGGAAATGGAGCCTTTGGAATCACCGATGCCAGCGGGAAATTCACCGTCGGCACTTTCGAGAAGACGGATGGAGCCGTGCCCGGCGACTACAAGATTTCGGTCCGCAAGCTCGAAGCCGCCACAGGTGGTGCGCAGCCGGCACCCGGAGACCCTGGTTATGACCCCGCGGCGAAGCCAACGGAACCAAAGCACCTGCTTCCGGCGAAGTATCTCGACTTCAACAAGTCCGGGTTGGATGTGAAAGTTGGCACCGAGCCGATTACGAATCTGGAACTCAAGCTCGAATAATGTCGATCTCCGGCGAACGGCATCCGTGTCTGTCATGGCCCAACGCAAGTCACAACGAGGCTTGCGTTGTCGCCGCAGCCGGGTAGTGTATCTGACACGTTCAACTATGAGACCACACCCTGACGGAGACGGGACCGATGCTGCGTTGCTGCCTGGCGTTCTTGCTGTGTCTTACCGGGGTCTCAGTCGTCGATGCGCAAACCGTCTTCCCGCAGGCGGAGTGGGAAATCGCCACCCCGGCGAGCCAGGGTCTGTCGGCTGAGAAGCTGAACGAAGCTCGCGACTGGCTGGCCTCGCACAACAGCCGCTCGGGGCTGGTGATTCGCCACGGCCGGATCGTCGCGGAGTGGTACTTCGAAGGCGCGGAACGGAACTCGAAGTTTCCGGCCTACTCGACGAGCAAGTCGCTCTCGAGTATGGCTACCGGACTGGCAATCGCGGACGGCAAGCTGGCGCTCGAGCACACAGTCGGGAAATATATCGCCGATGCCGGTCCCGACACCAAGCGGGCAGTGACAGTCAAGCAGTTGCTCAGCATGTCCTCCGGCGTGCACAACAATCCGAACATCGGCATGCGCGACGATCTTTTCACGTACGCCCTGCGTGAAGCTCCGATGGATCACGATCCCGGCACGAAATGGGATTACAACAACACCGGCTTGGCGCTGCTCAGCCCCGTCTTTCACAAGGCGACAGGAAAGCACATCGATGCCTTTCTGAACGAAAGAATCTTCACACCCATCGGCATCACTTCGGACGACTGGGCGTGGGAACACCGCGAAGGATTTGCCCTGCCATACTCGGGTTGCCAGATCACGGCCCGCGGTATGGGTCGCATCGGATTACTCGTCCTGAACCGCGGCCGCTGGAACGACAAGCCGCTGATCTCCGAGGCCTGGCTGAAGGACTCCGTGGCACCATCACAGGATCTGAATCCGTCGTACGGGTACCTGTGGTGGAACAACACGACGAACAAATGGCCGAACGTGCCGAAAGACGCGTTCGCCGCGCTTGGCCGGTGGGATAACAACATTCACATCATCCCCAGCCTCGATCTTGTGGTGATCCGGCAATCCGACAAAGCCCCGGAGAAGGGCCATCAAATCGGGGAGTACATCCGGCTGGTGTGCGACGCCGTGATGAAACCGTAATACGGGCTTGAGCTTCGGACATTAACCAAGCAGAGCCGCAACCGGCTCGCCGGTGTCGACCAGCCGCATTGGGCGTCCCAGGCGATCTGGAATCGTCGTGTTGGGATTGATTCCCTTGAGATGATAGACGGTCGCGAGAATGTCTTCGGGGGTGACCGGATGGTCCTTCACGAACGCGCCCTGCGCGTCTGACGCTCCGACGACAGTGCCGGGTTGAATTCCCGCACCGGCGAGCATGACACTGTACGCCTTCGACCAGTGGTCACGACCGCCGCCGCGCTTGTTCTTCTCGATCTTGGGCGTGCGACCGTGTTCGGTGAGACACAGCACAAGAGTATCTTGAAGCAACCCACGGGACTCGAGATCCATCAGCAGACTGCTCACACCGCTATCGAACCCGGGTAGCAGTTCGTTTCCTAATCGCGTGAAATGATCGAAGTGGGTGTCCCACGCGGTGTTGACGATCTTGTATTCGTCCCAGAAGACGGAGACGAACGAGCAGCCGGCTTCGAGCAGTCGCCGCGCGGTCAACGCGGACTGGCCGAAGAGATTCATCCCGTACCGTTCGCGCAGTTCGATCGATTCCTGACTGATGTCCAAAGCATCGCGGAGCCTTGGTGACGTCATCAGCGAGTACGCCATTTCGTTGAAGCGGTCGAGCGTTCCGCCCGAAAGCGAGTGGTCCAGATGCTTCTGCCGCTCATCGAGTTGTTCGAGCAAAGTGCGCCGGGTTTCCAGACGGTCAATGGTCACATCCGGCCGGAGCCGCGCGTCCCGTGACACCAGCAGCCGACTGTCGGGCGTGATGCCCAGAAACGGATCCTGAATGTCCTGCGTCTGGTTCTGATCGAACAACACGACCCGCTCGACCTTCTGCGTCGCCTGTCCTTCGAACTCGGTCCAGACCGGATCATACCCCTGCCCGAGGAACATGCCGTACGGACCCGCCCGGCGAAACAGCGGCGAATGCGTGCTGAACCGGAATGGCAAGCCGATGTTCTGCGGAATCTCGGTCCGCGCGGTCTGCTCGTGCTGACGGCCGAGATAGTCAAGAACGCTGCCAAAGAACGGATGATGCCGACCGTCGAACGGATTGGTCTCGCTGGTGAAATCGACGGCGGGAAAGCCGGACAGCGTGTAGAGGTTCGAGTGGTTATTGTGGTCATGCGTCATTGACCGCACGATCGCTAGCCGGTCGGCGAGACGCGATAACTTGGGCAACTGCTCACAAATCGACACACCAGGGACAGCGGTGTGGATGGCGCCCCATTTTCCGCGGATCTCTTCCGGCGCGTCAGGCTTGGGATCCCACGTCTCGAACTGCGATGCGGCACCCTGCAGATAGAGCAACAACACTCGCTTCGCTGCGCCAAATGTGGCTTGCGGAGAGACGTCGTTCGCTGACGATGACTCGCTCTCCAGGAGCGGCAACGACAATCCCAGACTGCCCCAGAGACCGGCACGCAGGACTTCCCGCCGATGGCAGCCAACAGCGAATGGAGTGGGTGATCCCAGGATTCTCAGCATTGGACGAGCACCTCCGCTGAACAGGATTATCGACCGGAGGAGCCCCCGCTTCAAAACTTGATCATAACCGAATTTCGCAGCTTCGACCACATTGCCGGCAGCACCGATATTCAAGGATGGTGCGCCATCCCCGGCGGCTGATATCGTCTGACCGATGGCAAGTCCACCACGGGCGACGACACACATCTGTGGGTCGAACGGCAAATCATGACCGCCTGGAATGGGCAAGTAGGCGTATAAAAGCGCAGAGTGCATCGTCTTCGCTGACGTCACCATCCCGTTGTAGAGACATTGCAGAACGTCGATGTGGTATCGTTCGAGCCCGAACTGAATCAGGGTTTCCGACGAACGATCGACCACGCCGGCGCGACGGACGACGTCTTCCAGACACGAGTCATTCAGTGCCATCCCGTGATGTAACGTCGGACCGAGATGTTGCGCTGATGTAAACAGATAATCCTGATGAGCGAAATAGACCACGATATACGGCTCAAACGGCCGCACTTCCCGCTCGATCTGCAACCGCCGGTGCAGCGGTGAATAACGGCCGACACCAAAATTGAGCAGTTCATAAGCTGGGTTGCCCGCACTTGGAGTCGCGTACAGGCGATTCTTAAGCCGTGAAGGTTTGCTAGCCGTTGACACCGTACCCCAATGATCAGGCTCGACCCCACGAGCGCGATGCGAACTGTCCGGGTGGTATGCACAAGCGAACACTCTGCACTCGCTGACCGAAGCGCGCGATAAAGCCGATCTGGCGGCGCATCTTTCAAAAGCGCATCTCGAGGGTCAGAGCGCTTCGCGAGACTTCATCACGGAGACGCGGCGGCTCAACGAATCGATCGAATCCATGCAGCGGTTGATTGCGAAGCCGCGGCCGTATCACATTGTGATCGAGAAATCCGCCGCCAATCCGTAGGCTGCTCGCTGCACGGCTCGGTTTATGTTGATGCCAGACTGCGCATTGGTCTCATCCGCAGATTCATGCACCTGTTTTCACTGCAATCTGTGTTTTAACACGAACTTTTTCCGCTTCTGAAAAATTCGATTTGACAACTTCAGGATGCATCCTAGGTTTGGGATGGATGGGAACGGACTCCTTTCAAGACAGTCGCGCCCTCCGACCCAGATCAGTGATCTTGCCGCCGCAGGTCATGTCGATGCGTGTCATGTCTATCCACCGTGCCTCTCGTTCTCCGCGTCGCCGCGGGGCTCTGACCGTGGAGATGGCGCTGATCACCCCGGTTCTGCTGATCCTCATCTTTGGCATCATGCAGGTCGGTTACGCCTTCATGGTGCAACATGCGTTGCAGGATGTGGCCCGGCAGAGTTGCCGTGCGGCGAGTCTGCGGACGCGGTCTCAATCGGCGGTGACATCCGCCATTCAAACCCAACTGCAGGCGGAGGGCATCACCCCCGCGAAAACGACCAGCACAATTCTCGTGAACGACCTATCACAAGACCTGGCATCGGCCAGCGCGGGGGACGAAGTCACCGTGCGTATCGCCATGAGTCTCGCCGATGTGGCGCTCTTTCCAGGCTTCTTTTCGAATTTCACGGGCACCGTTCAAGGGTCCTTTACCTTGCGGTGTGAATAGACTCATCATGAAGACACGTCGTTCGTTACTGGCGTCGTTGGGATCGTCGTTTGTCCGGTCACCGGGGAAAACTCGCGGCCATTCGCGTCGCGGGGCGGCAACCGTGGAGCTGGCGCTCTGCCTGCCGCTCATCACCGGACTCACTCTCGGCATCTGCGAACTGGGACAAGCGCTGAAAGTGGAAGCGGTGCTGAGTGGAGCCGCGCGGTTTGCCTGTGCCACGGCCTGTCGCCCGGGTTGCAGCAATACGGACGTGATTGAAGACGCCAAGAGCATCCTGTCGGCGAACAAGATCCCCACGAACTCCGCGACGATCACGATCAAAGTGAATGATCAGACGGGAAATGTGCTCACCGCCGCTGCGAACGCGAAAATCAGCGTCACGGTGTCCATCCCTATCTCGCAAGTCAACTGGACGAATACCCGTCAGTATTTCGGTGCCAATTCCACGTTGTCTCAGACGGTCGTCATGGCTCGTCAGGGGTGATTTTTTGACGCCGTTGAGCCGTGTGAATACCTATCGCCCTATCGAACACGGAAGCCCATCTCATCGACTTCGTTCTGCGTCCCAGGCATTCCTGCCCGAGGGATCCGAGGCCGATTCTTTTCAAGGAGACGTTTTATGAGAGTGCAGCCTCGGCTCAGGAGTGTCATTCCCCGTTCGCGGCGCGGTGCGGTGATTGTGCTGCTCGCACTGTTGCTCGTCGGTGTCTTCGCCTGTACGGCGTTGTGCATCGACTTCGGGTGGGCAGCCGTCACCAAAAGTGAGTTGCAGAACGCCGCGGATTCCGCCGCCGCCGCAGGAGCCGCCCAGCTCCAGGCGAAGTACGGACCGTATCGCGCGGCGACACCCGCGGCGAAGGCCACCATCGCGCTAGCCGCCAAGACCGATGCGACCACCTATTCGACGCGGTTTGCGGGGTATAACTCGGCAGGGGGCGTCGCCAGTCTGGCTCTTCCCGCGAGCGATATCCAGTTCGGATTCACCGACGGCAACGGCGCCTTTCAGGCGAACGCCACGGGCTTTCCGAACACCGTGCAAGTGAAGACACGCCGCGACGGCACCGCGAACACGCCGCTGGCGTTGTTCTTCGCTCCGGTTCTCGGACGCCAGTCACTTGATATCACGGCCAGTTCGTCCGCCACGATCTACACCGGCTTGATTTCGTCGTTCCGTCCCAGCGGCGGTGGAGAAGATGACGGCGGCGGCTATGGCGGATGGGGCGATGACTATGCCTCGGCACCCGGCTTCAAGTGCACGCTGCTTCCGATTGCCTTTGACGTGAATCACTGGAACCAGTTCATCTCCAACGGGACTTCGCCGGACGGTAACGTTTCGCTGAGTGACTCCGGTTCGCCGCAGATCAAGGTGTACCCCTCGCCGAAGAATTCACCCGGCAACTTCGGCCTGCTGTGCATCGGCCCGTGGACGAACGCGCAACCCGAATTCTCCGACTGGATTCTGAACGGACCGACGGCGGCCGACCTGCAGGCCCTCATCAATGCAGGATCATTCCCGGTGAGCATGACGAATCCCAAGCCGTGGAAAGGTTCGCCTGGATTGAAGTCGAGCCTGCTGCCCGACTTCATCTCCATCAAGAATCAGCCGCGCCTGCTGCCGCTCTTTAAACCTGCAGCGACCAATCCGTATCAGGCGGCGTCCGGCTCCGGCAGCAATACGACCTATAACATCGTTGGCTTTGTCGGCGTGCGGGTTTCCGAAGCTGTGGGTCATGGCACGAACATGACCATCTGCGTTGAGCCCTGCGATGTCATCGACGCCACGGCGATCTTCGATGGACACACGCTGTACCCCGCGGGCACTGAACCGGCGAATCAACTGAAAACGTTCACGCATCCTGCAGTGAAGTTCACCAAATAGTCCGCGATGGAGTTGCTCGTCGCAGATTGGCGAAAGACCAGCGGGCCGCAGACTCAGCATACAATCACTCGCGATAAGGACCACTCATGATTATCACACGCATCGGCGGCTGGCGCAGTTACCGCCTCTGCCTGTACCTTCTGCTCTCTCCGATCACCGTCCTCGCGCAGGAGTCTTCGGGGAGTATCGGCGACAAAGCCGTGGCCTATTTGAATGCTCACCTCGATCAGCGGGTGGGCGGCGGCTCCGCCTGGCACATGGCAACGGAGACGCTCCGGATCTGCGGAGGAGAGTTCATCCCGGATGAACTCGGCACCGATTCCCCATGGGACGGGGACCGGGTATGGGGCACTCTGGTCGCTCGCATTGGAACGGCTCAGAGCGGAGGCGACTCGTCGCCGCAATCCGCCGCGTTGCCGGGAGACGTGATCCAGTTCCGTTCTGCCGAATTCGGCACAGTCGTGTTGCCGGAAGTTTTCACGGCGGTGGTAGCCGAAGTGAACGAAGCCGGGCGGCCGCGTTCGATGTTCGCCCAGAACTACAATCGCGTCCGCAGCGTGAAGAAGGTTGACCTGGATGTCACGGCGTTGACATCCGGCTGGATGCGGATCTATCGCCCGAAAGCCCGCATCGATCGGCCAGACGAATGGAAGTTCACCGTGGTCAATCATCGCGGTGCGGCGCAAGCCTACGACGTGCTCGTCGGGATCGATATCGACTCGTCGAATTCCATCGACAAGGACAACACCTACGGCAGCTTCCGCGTCCATTGGTTGCGCACGGACGGAACGGTGCCCAATCTCTGGCATTACTCGGGTGGGTCATTCTTCATGGAAACCGGGAAGGGTTATGAAATTCCATCCGCGACCGATGACTCCAGCTTCCGTCAGTTAGCGGATTAAGCTCAACGCCAGAACTGCGTTCTTTCCCGTCAACGTGTTGAAAGAAAAACGGTCTCTCACAAAGGTGAGAGACCGTTTTCGTTTGATGACGGCGAACGGCTGCTGGCTGAACGGCTGCGCCCGATCAGATCAGGACTAAGTGGCAGTCGCGGCCCATTTCACGAGTTTTTCGCGCAAGGCAACCGGTGTAAAGGGTTTGATCAGGTAATCGCTCACCCCCCTGTCCGATCGCGGCCGTGAACTTATCGCGGGAGCCTTCCGTGATGATCATGATCACCGGCACTGTCGTGTTGAGCTTGCGGATCTCCGTGAGGAGCTGAAGCCCGGTCATCAGGGCATGTTCCAGTCACTGAAGACCAAGCCTATTTCATTGGCTGAGAACGCCTGCAGCGCGACTTGTCCGTTTTCGGCCTCGACGACATCGACCGCACCGAGCGACGCCAGCGTCTTGCGAATCACCATCCGGATCATCAGTGAGTCGTCGACAATCAGAATCTTGGGCGCGCGCGGCCGTTTTGACCTTTTCGCGAATCTCTTCAGCAAGGTCCAAGGTCCCGGTCCGCACATCGAGCTTAGGTTTCGAGATGAAGTCGACGGCGCCGAGTTCCAGCGTGCGCAGCGTCGTCTCACAGCCGCGCTCCGTCAACGATGAGACCATCACCACCGGCATCGGGTGCAAGGCCATCAACTTTTCGATGAAGTCGAACTTGGTTTGAATCGGCCAGGGGCGGTCATTGAAGTTGATGCGGCGGAACGTGATCATCTCGCGCAAGTCATCGCTGACGCGGTAAGTTCCCCGTGCTGAACCTTTGCCTTCGCGAAGAAACTGCTTCCTCAACCGCTCTGGCACCGATGTAACGGACGACTGGCTGTAAATGCCTTGTTCGGCTTGCGCGAGCACTTCGGTATCGACGTCGGAAGCGAGGATCCGAATGTCCCAGCCGTTCCGCTTGCCGAAGTAGTCGCACAAAGTCATCGCGATGGTGTAGGGCTCTCACCCGTCGAGCTGCCGGCGCTCCAGATGCGGATGCGGCGACCATTCTGAGTTGCCTGCCGCTCGATCTGCGGCAGCAACCGATCCCGCAAGAACTCAAAGTGGTGATTCTCGCGGAAGAACTCGGTTTTATTCGTCGTGATGGCGTTGATCATCTCCTGCCATTCGGGATGAGTGGCGGGGAGCGATTTCAAATGATTTCGATAAGTCGTGTAGTTGGGCAGCCGCAGCTGCCGTACGCGCATGGCCAATCGGGAGGAGACCAGCGCCCGCTTGGAGTCGCTGAGATGGATGCCCGCAT
>DASRYX010000660.1:0-5475 GCA_035686985.1 Planctomycetaceae bacterium
ATCCATCTCTATGCGATTGTCAGCCATGCTGCAGCCTCCCCAGATGATTCGGAATCGAGTGCGCAGGACGACTCATTGTCGCGCTTGTGCGCTGGCTGCTGACTCGCCTCTTTCATTGATCGGCAACAGAAAAGTCTTTGATGCCGAGGCGAGCGTTAAAGAGAAGGCCGTCGCTTGGAGGTCGGGACCGGCGACGATTGACAGAACTCTTCACTCGAGTTCCGTGATTCCGACGTTTCTACCCGGATTGTATCGGTCCTCTCGTTCTCGAACCGACGAATCGCGAATGTCATCTCAGAATCTAACAAACAGTCAGATCGTCCGCGCGCGGACGGCTTTCCGATTGGCGCACTCCCTGTTCCGGCGCACAATCGAGTCACTGGCGTAGATTCTTCTGCAACGCCTGTGGTAGTTAGAGGTGTTTTCGGGCGATGATGGATCGTGCCCAATTACAGGATTCTCCAGAGTGGCTCATCGAGCTGTAGCACGATACCCGCAAACTTCGCCGGGAAGCTAAAGCTTTGCAGCTGCGTCTGGCCACAATCACTCGTGACCTCGCCGATTGCGGTTTTATCTTCACGAAACCCGATCCCATCCTGCGCGACACCGGCGAGCTCTGACCCGCTGCTCTCGTCGGATCGTGGTGTCGTTACTTCGAGCACGGTTGTCGCTCTGAGCGCAGCGGGATATCTTGAGGGCTTGGCTCGTGCGCATCGCCTGCACGGGTCTTGTTGACGACGCTCGCAGCAGAAAGGGAGCCGCACGGTGACGGAGCGCGTGGTGATTATCGGTTCGGGTCCGGCCGGATGGTCGGCGGCAATTTACGCCTCGCGGGCCAGCCTGCAGCCTTTGGTCTTCGAAGGGGCCATGACCGAGGAAAATCGGATCAAAGGTACGTTGCCGCTCGGCCAGTTGAGCCTGACGACGGAAGTCGAAAACTACGCCGGTTTCCCTTCGGGTGACCTCACGGCCTATCTCAAATCAGCGTTGCCACCGGAGAACGTCCCGTATCGCGGCAAGAACGCTCCGCACGGAGTGACCGGTCCCGAATTGATGGAGCTGATGCGCCAGCAGGCGAAAAACTTCGGGACGCGGATTGTCACCGATGACATCGTCTCGGTCGATCTTTCGCAGCGCCCGTTCAAGCTGACCACGCTCAGCGGCGAGACGGTTCAGGCACACACAATCATTGTCGCCACCGGGGCGCGGGCGAACTACCTCGGTTTGCCCTCCGAAGACACATTCAAGAATCGCGGCGTTTCGGCGTGTGCCGTCTGTGATGGTGCGTTGCCACGCTTTCGCAACAAGCCGCTCGTGGTTGTCGGCGGCGGTGATAGTGCGATGGAAGAGGCGAGCTATCTCACCAAGTTCGCGTCGGTCGTGTATCTCGTGCATCGTCGCGGCGAGTTCCGGGCCAGCAAGATCATGGCTCAGCGGGTGCTCGAGAATCCGAAGATCACGGTGAAGTGGCATTCCGCGGTCAACGAAGTCCTCGGGAATGATGACGACGGCGTGACAGCCGTCCGCGTGAAGAATCTGCAGACCGATGCGGTCGAAACGCTGGAAGCCGGCGGGATGTTCGCGGCGATCGGCCATTCACCGAACACCGATTTCCTCAAAGGCCAGGTGAAGACGGACGACAAGGGCTACATCCTCTGGACGCAACCCTTCCGGACCAACACCAGTGTCGAAGCCGTCTATGCCGCTGGCGATGTCGCTGACAGCAATTACCGCCAGGCGATCACCTCGGCGGGCACCGGCTGTATGGCCGCGCTCGACGCCGAGCGGTGGCTGGTGGCCCAAGGCATTCACTAATCGTTGAACGTTCACAGCAAAGACGAATTGATCATGTTGACGCAAGAAGGTTGTCTGGCTCGCCGTAAGCGTCTGTGGGACGCCTTGCCGGCGGAACTCGAGTGGGTGCTCGTCGCCGATCCCCGCCACGTTCATTATTTCGCGAACTTTCTCGTCAATCCGCTGAGCTTTTCCGCTGGTGAGCGTGCCTGGCTGCTGCTGGAACGCGGCGGCAAAGCGACGCTGCTGGGTGACAATTTCACGCTGCGGTCGCGGTCAGGCACGCCGTACATCGACGATGAAGTGATGGTGCGGTGGTATGACCACAAGCACTCGGTGATCAACCGCGATCATGCGCTGCTGGAAGCGACAGAACAGATTGCCGATCGACTGTTCGGTCGCCCGGGTGCTGTCGAAGCGGAGTGGCTGCCCGTTGGTGCGTTCGAGTTGCTCGGGATGGATCAGGAAGCGCACTCCGTGCGAAAAGAGACACGGAGCACCGCGCGGCGCGGACCGGTGGATCTCGGCACGGTCATTCGGATGCTGCGCCGCCAGAAGGAAGCGGATGAAATCGCGCTGCTGAAGGAGTGCATGCGGGCCGGGGAAGCCGGTCAACTCCGGGCCCGCGAAGTGGTGCACCCAGGCGTCACCGAGATGGAAGTCTTCCTTGAAGTCCAGAAAGCGGCGCTGGCTGCTGCCGGACGGGCTGGTCTGGTCTATGGTGACTTCCGGGCCTGCACGCCGACGCAGCCCAAGTCAGGCGGTCTGCCAACTCAGTACCAACTCCAGAAGGGCGATTTCTTCGTGCTCGACTATTCCGTCGTGCTGGATGGCTATCGCAGCGACTTTACCAATGCCCTCGCTGTGGGTGAGCCGACTCCGCAGCAGCGGCATTTGTATGATGTCGTGATGGCGGCCCAGAAGAACGGCGAGACTGTGCTGCGGGCGGGGGCTCGGGCTTCGGACGTTTTTGACGCGGTGGAAAAGCCGATCCGTGATGCCGGGTTGGCCGACCGCTTTGCGCATCATGCGGGACACGGAATTGGTCTGGCTCACCCGGAACCGCCGATTCTTGTTCCCGAAAGCGACGATATTCTTACCGCGGGCGATGTCGTGACCCTCGAACCGGGGCTGTACGTCGAAGGCATCGGCGGGATCCGCATCGAACACAATTATCTCATCACCGCGACCGGATATGAACGTCTGAGTCAGCACAGCATCAGCCTGTTCTGAGTGGACTTTCTATGTCGCGCTGGGAGTGGCTCGCCGCGAAGTTGGAGCATCTCGGGGCTAATCAGCTCCGGCGTCAGCTGCGGGTCTATCGTCCGCTGCCTGCAGGCTGGTGCGAGCGCGACGGCCGTCGGCTGCGCGACTTCGCCAGCAATGATTACCTCAATCTCGCGGCGGACGAGCGACTCCGCGCCGCTGTGGCTTCCGCGCTGGAGCAGGGCGTGGGTGCCCGGGCGAGCGCGCTGATTTGCGGCCGTACGCCGTGGCATGAGGTGCTGGAACAGCGGCTCGCCAGGTTCGAACACCAGCCCGCGGCGATCCTGTTTCCTACAGGGATGGCGGCGAACATGGGAACGATCACCGCGCTCGTAGGCCCAGACGACGTCGTCTACTGCGACCGGTTCAACCACGCGAGTCTCGTCGACGGCTGCCGATTGTCGGGCGCGAAATTGCGAGTTTACCGGCATGACGATCTCGGGCATCTCGAAAGAGAACTGGCGAAGTCCTCGGCCGCTTCTCGCCGCTGGGTCGTGACCGATACGGTCTTCAGCATGGATGGAGACGTGGCTCCATTGCCGGAACTCTGTGGCCTCGCGGAACGTTATCAGGCCGAACTGATTGTTGACGAAGCGCATGGCACCGGGGTCTTCGGCGCGAACGGCCGCGGTGTGTGTGAGGCGCAGGGTGTGGAAGATCGCATCGCCGTGCGCATCGGCACACTGAGCAAAGCGCTCGGCGGTCTCGGCGGCTTCGTCACCGGCCCGCAGGATCTCATCGAATACCTGTGGAACACCGCCCGCACGCAGATGTTTTCCACCGCATTACCTGGAAGTCTCTGCGCGGCAGCGACCGCAGCGATTGATATCATCGAACTACACCCGGAGATGATCACACGCCTGCAATCACTTGCGGACGGCTTCCGTCGCGATTTGGCCGCGCGCGGAGTCCAAGTGTCAGACCGCGTGTGTGGCCCGATCGTGCCGATTATCATCGGTGATGCGGCCCGCACCATGAAGATCGCCGCGGATCTCGACCAACGCGGATTTCTCGTCGGCGCGATTCGACCGCCAACCGTTCCGAACGACATCGCACGGCTAAGAATCACCGTCACGCTCGCGCATGACGAAACGGCACTGACCGAACTGGCGACCGCCGTCGCCGCTGCGTTTACTGCGGCTGGTTAAAACTGTCCGTCCCGGACTTCGAAGTGCGTGGGCTTGTTGAGGGTTGCACCGCCACCACGAATCCAGGCGGCGGTCGCGGCGAGCATTTCTTCTAATGCCACTTCGGGCGGACCGAACCATTCATACGATTTGTCCGCGTTCCAAACCCACGCGGTCGGGGCTTCTCCGCCGGTGAAATGCACGGGCCGGTCCAGCAGTTCGCCCAGCCGCCGCGCGAGATCACGGATCAACAATCGCTCACGCCCGGTGAGGTTGACCGCACTCGGCGGGTCCGTCGCGCGCCCCAGACATTCAATGATCCGGGCGTTGGCATCCCCTTGCCAGATGACGTGCGTCGCGCCCATCGCCAGATCTACGGGTTGCCCGCACCAGATTTTCTGCGCGAGATCAAGCAGCACTCCGTAGCGCAGATCGATCGCATAACACAGCCGTACCAGCATCAGCGGAGAATGATGTCGCTGCGCGAAATAGGTCAGGACGCGTTCTCGGCCCACGCAGGAATTCGCGTAATCACCCGGCGGGCCGAGGGCATCGGTCTCGTCGGACCCCGGTCCCTGCCAGGGTTTGAGTGGATACACACATCCCGTCGACAACGCCACCATCCTCGCTTTGGGATAACGCTCCGCAATGATCGCTGGGACGATCGTGTTCGCGACCCAGGTGGCGGACGGATCGGACTGCGTGCCAAATTTTTGTCCCGCCATGAAGATCAGGTTGGGAATATCGGGCAGGGCGGCCACCGCGGCGCGATCGAGAAAATCACACCGCACCACGTCAATCTTTCGCTGCTGCAACCACTCGGCGGGCGCTGCCGAACTGAATCGCGACACAGCGAAGACGCGGCGATCCGTCTGCCCGAGCTCATCGAACGCACGGCGCAGCATCCAGCAGAGCGTCGGACCCATTTTGCCGCCCGCACCCAGCACCGCGATGTCGTCTGGGATCGCCGTCAACGTGCGCAGCACGCCCGGCGTCGGGCGGCTGAGGACCTCATCCAGTTCATCAACGGTGGTGAGCGGCGGCAGCATCATTTATCACGGCGTCTCGGTTAGCCATTTGAGATTGAACCGGGCCATCGTCAGCGCCGTTCCG
This sequence comes from Planctomycetaceae bacterium, assembly GCA_035686985.1. Classification (GTDB taxonomy): domain Bacteria; phylum Planctomycetota; class Planctomycetia; order Planctomycetales; family Planctomycetaceae; genus DSVQ01. The sequence goes on from DASRYX010000660.1 coordinate 5,301, forward strand.
GCGAAGCCCGGCTTCGGACCACGTCCATAGAAACAGAGAATCGTGCCCGCGGGCGTGACGGCGATGTCCGAATAACTGCTCGCCCCGGGTTCGATCGCGCGGCCCGGCAACCACGTCTGGCCATCATCATGGCTCAGCTTCACAGTCACATTGCGGCGATCCCGGCTCTTGCCCG
>DASRYX010000661.1:0-8943 GCA_035686985.1 Planctomycetaceae bacterium
CTGCAGCACGAAGTTCATCCACGCCTCGCCCCGCAACATGCGGCGCGGGATCAGACATGGCGATCACGACGCGCTTCAAACCGGCGGCAATCACGGCGCGGCTGCACGGCGGCGTCTTTCCGAAGTGGCAGCACGGCTCAAGCGTTACATACAGCGTGGCCCCGCGGGCCGTTTCTCCGGCGGCTTGCAGCGCGAAGATTTCCGCATGCGGGCCACCGAAGCGCTGATGCCAGCCTTCGCCGAGACATTTTCCATCGTCATCGACAATCACGGCTCCGACGGCGGGATTCGGTTCCACAGCGCCGAGTCCACGAGTCGCGAGCGCCAACGCATGCTGCATCGCGGCCGTCGGAGAGTCAAAGACGAGCATGACGCGGTTGCCTGCGGATCACGAATTCGTGAGGGGTGCGCCGCTGTGCTTTTTCGCCGACCACCAGAGATGCCAGAGACGTTCGTCGTAACCGAAGTCTTCCTTGGTCAACCGCTGCAACGCCGCACGCACATCCGCGTTCTGGTGTTCCATCCGCACGGTGACGGTCTTCGTCAACACGTTGTCGGCTCCGTTGGGCGAGTTCAGAAAGACGGCTCCCTGCGGCAACTGCCCCGTGCGGATCGCGGCTTCGACATCCGGCGGCAACGTCGCCACGGGCTGCGCGAAGGTTCCATTCGTACCGAAGGAATACGTCTGCCCCGAGCCTCCCGGCACACGGACTTCATACTTGTGGGCGGTCACCAGGGCGTCAATCAGTTGCGGAACACACCGTTCATCACCGACACGCATCAGCCCGGCGGCCGCACGGTTCACGAGCGCATTGTTGTCCGTGCGGAGTTCCTTGATAAAGATCGCCTGGACCTTTTCATGGAACGGTTCTTCGATTCCCTGCAGCGCGGCGAAGCGGATTTCCTGATCGTGGTCCCGCAGCGCGATTTTGGATAAAGCGACGGCGGATTTCATGCCGCCGCCTTGCGTCAGCAGGGTCACGCCAAGCATCCGTAATTCGCGCGCGTTATGTTCGCCCAGAAACCGGGCAATGGCCGGCGCGGCGTCGGGATCTTTCAGCGCCCGCAGCGCGGTCATTCCCTGCTGAGCACGCGCGGGATTGTTCGCGGTGACCCACCCGGCCCACAACCGGACCTTCGGGAACCAGTCCTGCTCGCGTTTCAATTCGTCTGAAGTCTTCTCGAGCAGTTCCAGTTCCTGCTGCGTGATGTATTTCCCACGATGTTTAACGTACCCGCGGGCGGTCATGTAGGCGTCCCAGTCAACCCACATGCCGTCTTTCCAGACGTGACCAAGCGCCGCGCGAGCCCGTTCGTGGTCAGGATCTAATTCGACAAGTCGTAGTAGTTGCGATTCGCGCTGCGGGGTCAGCCCTTTCTGTCGGCACCAGTCGGCGAGGTCCCAGCGGGCCTCGACGGTGTCCGCGACCTGTCGCGCGCGAAGTTCGTACTCCTCAACGGCCACCGGTCGCACGACCTGCAGCGTGACTTCTGCCCCGGGCAACTTCACCTTCGCGCCGGAGAGGAGCTCAATGGTCAACGCGCCGGTTGCATCGGTTGCAACGATCTTGCCGTGAAATTCGGATCCGGATGCCAGCCGGACAACATCCGCGAGCGCTGATCCGGAGGAGGCTCCCGACACGGCCAGGGCGGTGAAGATGCGGCAGAGATTTCGCAGGTAAGTCACAGCGGGGCGACCATTAGAGAACGCTGCGGGCGACTGTCTGAGTTTATCGAGCGATGAACCGTCGCGGCAAGACCCTGCTTCTCCGGAAGTGTACCCACACGAATAACCGATGTTCTCCTGCCGCCGGAAAACCGCGAGGCGAGCCCCTTCGGACGGACGCGGTGGAATCTTCAGAAAAACTTCCGGGCATTCCCAGGAACCTGACGGATACGCCACTGGATTCGTGTTGGCGCGGCTGGTTAGCATGCAGAGTTGGGCCGCACTGTATGCTGAATAGCGGGGCCGAACTGAACATTTTGAGGGATCGACCAAAAAACCTCCACACGGGACCGATGCCTCGTGGGGCTGTGGTAGATTTCAATGGAGTCCTTGCGGGCCAAGACGCTTGTCGACTCGGACTCGTCCAGCGGTGATTCCGGTTCTGGAATGAAAGCGATTGTTATGCGGTACTCGTTGCTCGCCGCGCTGTTCGCCGTCGCCTGGGGAAGTGCTCCCTCGCTGTCGCCGGCTCAATTCAGTTCGACCGGGGAAGGCTTCATTCCCTCGACGACGCTCAATCGGTTCGGGTTGGAATCGGCGTGGACCGCACAGGCGGTGTTGAATCCGTCGCGCGACAAGGTCGCGCACCTCGTGCTCGACGAAGAACTGATTTACGTGCAGGCCACCAACGGCATCATCACGGCGTTCGATACCGAGACCGGAGTCCGAGCGTGGGCGGTGCGGCTGGGGCGGTTCGACGAACCGAGCTTTCCCGCCGAAAGCAACGAAACCATGGTGATGGTGGTCGTCGGCACGCATCTGTACGCGATTGAAAAACGGACCGGCAACATCGTGTGGTCCCTGCGGTTGCCCGGCGCACCGTCGACGAGCCCGTCCGCCGATGCCACGCAGGTGTATGTCGGCACGCTGGACGGCAGCGTGTATGCCTACAGCCTGAAGAAGATCAAAGAACTCTACGGCGAGCGCAAGTTGCCGGAATGGTCGCACGAAGCGCTCGTCTGGCGTTATCAGGCCGCGAAGGAAATCACGTCGCCGCCGTTAACGGCCGGTCGCACGGTCAACTTTGCCAGCCGTGACGGTTCGGTCTACGCCGTGTCGACCGAGCGCCGGGAATTGACGTTCCAGTTCGAAACCGACAAGCCGATCGTCGCCCCGATGGCGCAATGGGGCGACACGCAGTACCTCGCGTCGGAAGACTTTACGTTCTATGCGATCAACGCCACCAGTGGTCAGGTCCGCTGGCAGTTCATCGCCGGTTTGCCGATCCGGACGCCGCCCGAAGTGGTCCGCGGGAATTTGTACATCCATCCGGACCGCGGTGGCTTGTTCTGCCTGGATGCCGTGACCGGCGTGCAGAAGTGGTGGTTGCCGCGGCTGCAGCAATTCGTTGCCGTCGCGAACGATATCGTCTTCGCCCGGGACGACAACAAAGACATCATCATGGTCTCCGCGGCGGATGGCCGGACCATCGGTCGTCTGCCGACGGCGCGCTTTACGCGGCATGTGAGCAACGACCGCACGGACCGCATCTATCTGGCGACAGACACCGGCCGCATTGCCGCCTTGCGATTCCGCGGTCGCGACTTCCCCGTGTATCACAAGCATCCCGAGCGGCTGCCGTTGCTGCCGGAATTCGCTCCGGAAGTCCCCGGTGCGCCGGAGGTGGGTCTGCCCGGAGAAGCCCCGGCGACCGAACCGGCCCCGTAATCTCTGGTGCGTTCGCCGTCAAGAACGCTTCCATCGGGAGTTGTTGATCTGGCGTTTCCGACGAGGAAGTTCGCTTTCCTCGTGTCCCCCAGCCGATGTATATTTGGTGAATGGCATGATGTGATCATCAGACATTCCGCAATCGGCAGATTCTGCCGGATTGATCGGGAGCCTTGTTGCTTGCGTCGCGCCACGGTCAACAGGATTCGACCAATGCGTAACGGTGGGTGGCAATGACGACTTCGACGCGAATGCTCTCTCCTCAACTGCGTTACCATCCGCAGGCTTATCTGTTCGTGACGGAAGCCCTTCGCCAGGCGCAGGAACTCGTCGGCAAGGACCGCGTCGAGGACGAAGAGTCGGCCCACATTTCCGGGCGTGAACTGCTCGACGGCGTCCGCGTGCTGGCATCGAAGCAGTACGGCATGATGGCCCCGTCGGTGTTTGCCTCCTGGGGCATCACCACCACCGAAGACTTTGGCCACATCGTCTTCGAGATGGTCGAGCGGGATGAGTTGCGGAAGACCGAACGCGATCAGTTGAGCGACTTCTGCGACGTCTACACCTTTGCCGACGTCTTCCGTGACGGCTACGCGATCAATACCGACAAAGCGTTCTCGTCGTGACCGCGCCGGTGGCGGCAGCAAGTTCAGGAACCGGAGCCCGCGTTGCGGTGTTTGCCGCGGGGGCAGCCTGGGTGGCGGTGCTCGGCGCGCTGGTGCTGACCTCAGCGAATCCCGTCGTCGTGAACCGGGCTCAGATCCTGTCGTCATCGTTGATCGCGATCGGCCATCGTGATCCTCAGAAGCCTGATCAGCTCGTGATCACCCGCCTGCTGCTCGGAGCCGAGCCGGCACGAGAGATCACGGTCCGGGACTGGCCGGAGATCTGCCCGCCGGGGGAAATCATCGTTCCGCTGGTGCGTGTGCCGAATGAGGGGTTCCGCGTCACGCAGGGCGAGCTACCGAATCCCCCCGCGAAAATTGGCCAGAACGCGGAAGCGGCACTGGTCCGTCCGCTGGTCTATCCCGCGACGGACGAGGTTATCGCGCAAGTCGCCGACCTCGTCGGTGTCGCGCCGGCAAGATAGAATGCCGGAGCCCGTAGCGATGCACAGCAGGGACGGCGCTTCCATGGACTCCGTGACCTCGGGCGAACCCGCAGCGCCTCGTTCCTTCGCGAAGTCGGTCAGTGACGCGATCGATCGCATCTGGATGCGCCTCGCGGCGGACACCGTCCTCATTGTCGGTACCGCGAGCCTGACGTTGCTCGTCTTAACCAGTGCCCGACAACCAATCGCGCCGGCATTGCTCCGCAGTACTCTCGCTGTGCTGGTCCCGATGGTGACGTGGCGCTGGGGCGGAAAGCTGGGTCTGCTCGCCGTGCTCATCGTAGAAACGCTGGCAATGTCGCTGGGTTCGCTCACCGGCGGAACATCCCGCCTGTGGGAACTCGCGGCGAGCATTGCCAGCATGACTCTCATGGTGTGCTGGGTCCGGCTCAAGCGCCGCCATTTCGACGAGGATCACGACACCGCGCGGCGCGATCCGTTGACGGGGCTGTTGAATCGGCAGGCGTGGTATGAGCATCTCGAACTCGAAGTGAGCCGCGCGAGTCTGCGCCATCAGCCGTTCTCGGTCGTGCTGCTGGATTGCGACGGGTTCAAGCCGTTGAATGACCGGTTCGGCCATCTCGTCGGTGATCAGGTGCTAAGGAAAATTGCGTCTGTGTTGCGGAATTGTGTGCGGGCGTACGATGCCGTCGGCCGTTTGGGCGGTGACGAGTTCGTGATCGTGCTGTCCGAAGCCGATCTGGCCACCGCCGAGTCGATCGTCGAACGGTTGCGTACCGGGTTGAAGCACGGCGTCGAGCGCGAGTATGCGGGACTGGGTGTCAGCCTGGGCGTCGCGGTTTTCCCGCAGCCGCCGGCTTCCGCCGAAGATGGTCTGCGTCACGCCGATGAGGCCATGTACGCCGCGAAAAAGCAGGGTCCCGGCGAAACGGTCTTTGAAGTTATTGGTTCCGAACCCGCGACGCTGACATTGCTCGTGCCGCCAAAAGCCGCGGCGGAGTAGACGGCATCACTGCGGACGAGCAGGCGCGCCGGTTTGGAATCCGGCTGGCAGCACGGCGGTTCTCGTTCCCGCCATCTCGAGTTTTCGAGCGAGTTCGTTCGCCGCCGGATGTTTCGGTTGCTGCACCAGTGCCTGATGCGCCGCGGCAACGGCCTGCTCGGCATGGCCGCATTGCGATTCGACAAGCGCGTACTGGTACCAGTCCTCGGCGGTCATCGTGGCGCGCTCGTGCACGACCGGATGCATCGCCGCCTGCGCATCGGCCCAGCGCTGGCTGTCCGCGTACGCTAAGCCGAGTTGCCATCCCGCTTCTTCACGTTGTTCAAGAGTGGCCAGCGAATGTTGCCGCGCGGATCGCAACAGCGGCGCGGCGCGATTGGGTTGACCGCGTCGGCGATACAGCATCGCCAGTTGCAGCACGGCTTCCACATCGTCGGGTGATGCATCGACGAGTCGCAGCGCGGCCGTGAGGGCCGCATCCGTGTCGCCGCGGCGTTCTTCCAGAATGGCTTTCATCCGCAAGGCTTCGGGACAGGCCGGATCAATTCGCACGGCGAGTTGTGCCGCCTGATACGCGGCTTCCGTACGACCGATTTCCAGCTGCATTTGTGCGAGACGGACCGCCGCATGAATGTCGTTCGGCGACGATTCCAGAACCTTTGTCACTTCTTCCGCTGCGGCCAATTGGCGGCCGCTGGACCACAGTTCTTCGGCGAGCTGCAGCTGCGTGTCGGCATCGCGCGGCCGGCGGCGAATTGCCGCGTCGAGATACTGCTCAGCCTGATCTTTCCGACCGGCGTCGCGTGCGGAGCGGGATTCTTCACAAAGCTGACTGCATTCCGCCGCCCGGTGTGACAACCGGCTCCGGACCGAAGCGCAACCATTGAGGGCCACGATCCCGATGATCAACGCCGCGACTCGAAAGCGCGAAGCAGGCGCACCGATAGTGGTCCACCCCACGGCGGCTTGCTTTCGATTCAGGAAGTAGCGAAGGCAGCGCGACATGCAGCGGTCTCGACCTCCGTGTCGATCCCAGCGGCGTCTAATCCAGCGAGCGTTGTACCGGAGACGAGCCAGTAGGAACAGATTCAATTCCGCGAACCACTTAGAAGTATCGGCAGCACGCCACTGATGAATCAGCAAATCTGCTTGCAAAGCAACAGAACATGCAGCACTTACGATAAGTACACAGGTTGGGATGCAGCGTTCAACCGGGATTGACGCATTCCGGATTTGCATCTAAGTTTCTGCCCCCGTGCAGGTTGTGACGGGATCACGCACGCAGTTACCGAGGAGCGGCCCCCATGTCGGGCTGGATCCAGCGCCATCCGCTGGCCTATGTGGCAATCACCGTCGCGCTCTTGCTGACGGGGTGGGAGGCGCTTGCGCTGCGGTTCACATTGCCGCCCGCGAATAAGGCCCCGTTGGACACGTTGACCGTTGACTTATATGACGCTGACGAAAAGCCGGCGACCGGTGCGAAACCGCGGCTGATGATCCTCGGGAACAGCCAGGTCCATTACGTTCGTGATCACGAAGACAGCGAAACCTACGGCTTCCCGTCGCAACTCGCCGCGAAACTCGAGTCGCAGGGGCGACTGGTCGAAGTCGCCGATCTCTCTGCCGGCGGGCAACAGGTCGTCGAAAGTCTGGCGATTCTGATTGACACCTTTGACCGTGTGCGGCCCGATCATGTGGTGCTCGGGCTTGGACTGGCCAACATGCGCGGCACGACAATTCCCCAGCAATTAGCCAGCACCTGTGACTGGCCGCTCATCCGGCGAACTACCACGGAACTCGGCGGTGAACGATCGCTTTCACCACACCTCGCGCAGTCACTGCTGCAACTTTACAGTCCCAGCGTGCCGCAGGTGGTCGCGCATGATCCGACCATTCAGGAACAGATCGACGCATCGATTGCGGATTGGCTCGTCGACCATTCCGCGGCCGTGCGGCATCGGTCGGTCATGTCGCAATGGGTGGTGAAATTGCCGGGCGATCTCGAGCGCGAGGCCCGCATGCTGTGGCGGAAGCAGGTGCGGAAACAACTCAAAGCCCGGACTTATGACGCCGGTCCGCATTACGAATTGAGCCTGGCCGCCGTGCAGTTCATGGCCGCGTATTGCCGCCGGGAACAGGTCCCCTTCACGGTGATCTCCATGCCGTACCATCCTTCGTGTGAGCCTATTGTGTATTCCCTGGCGGACGAGCAACAGCTCGATGCTGACCTGCAACGGATGGCCGATCACCGCACGATCGCCTGGCATGATCTGTCGCAGGTGCTGGCCCCGGAACACTTCGGCACATTTCAGGACGGTTCCGTCGACGGTCTGCACTTTCTCGCCACAGGACACGCCCGGCTGGCGGAAGTCGCCGCCGAACATCTCCGCGTTCATTCCACCAACACCATCGCGACCACGGTTGAGGACGGCCATTCGTCCCGCCGCTAGAGTGCCGCTGCATGCTTTACAACAGCCTCACATTCCTGGTGTTCTTTGCGATCGTGCTGACGTGCCATTGGGCGTTGCCCTGGCATCGCGCGCGGCTCGGATGGCTGCTTGTCAGCAGTTGGATCTTCTATGCCGCGTGGTATCCGGCGTATCTGCTGCTGATGCTGGGGGCCACGTTTCTGTGTTACGCCGCGGCGATTGGCATCGAACATTACCGCACGAGTCGACCGGGGTGGTCTCGTAGCATTCTGATTGCCACGGTCATCATCAACCTGCTTGATCTCGCGTTCTTCAAGTACCTCGACTTTGGCCTCTCGACGTTCGGAACGGTGTGGTCGTGGTTCTCGGCGACGGAGTGGACGCCGCCGCAACTGGGGATCTTCCTGCCGCTCGGGATCAGTTTTCACACGTTTCAGTTGATTGGTTACGTCGTCGATGTGTCGCGTGGGGAGACGAATGCGATTCGCAATCCGTGGAAAATGTCCCTCTTCGTGACGTTTTTCCCGCAACTCATTGCCGGGCCGATTGTCCGCCCGCACGAGTTCCTGCCGCAGTTGGAGATAAAGCGCGAGTTCTCGCCGACGCAGTTTCTGCAGGGGCTCGATCTGATCGCGATCGGGCTGGTGAAGAAGGTGTTGATCGCCGATCAGATCGCACCGTTTGTTGATCAGGCCTTCGGTGATCCCGCCGCGACCGGCAGCTGGGGCACGTTGCTCGCCGTGTATGCGTATGCGATTCAGATCTATTGCGACTTCAGCGGCTACACCGACATCGGTCGCGGCTGTGCATTCATGCTGGGATACACGCTGCCGTCGAACTTCAACGCGCCATACCTCGCGTGCAATGTCAGCGACTTCTGGCGGCGATGGCACATCACACTGAGCCTGTGGCTGCGCGACTATCTCTACATCCCGCTGGGCGGCAGCCGTGGTGGTGAATGGAGCACGTACCGCAACCTGATCCTGACGATGACCCTCGGCGGCTTGTGGCACGGGGCGAGTTTGACCTTCATCGTCTGGGGACT
>DASRYX010000662.1:0-5681 GCA_035686985.1 Planctomycetaceae bacterium
TAGGCAGCCGTCAATTATACTCGTTCCCAAGCTCCGCTTGGGAACGCTCCGGCCGGAAGCTCCGCTCCTCTTTAGTCGAGGCGGAGCCTCGGTGAAGACGCTCCCAAGCAGAGCTTGGGAGCGAGCAGTGACGATGAACTCACCTTCGCCATGATTTCTTTTTTGCGTCCTTTTGCGCCTTTTCGCGGCTAACCCCTTCTTGAATTCCGAGACCCCGCATTGTGAGTGATCCGTCATACCAGAGCGTGAATCGCGCGGCGTGGGACCGGCTGGCGGACGGGAGTCCGTTCTCCAAGGTCGCGACCGATAAGGAGTGCGCGAATCCGCTGGCAACGCTCGACAGCCGCGGGTGGTTGCCGAAAAGCGTCTCCGGACTGGATGTGTTGTGTCTTGCTGCGGCCGGAGGTTGGCAATCGATTCTGTACGCCACGGCGGGAGCGCGGGTGACGGTCGTCGATCTCAGCCCCGGCATGCTGCAGCTGGATCATCGCGAAGCCGATCGTCGCGGGTTGACGCTCCGGACCATCGAAGCCTCGATGGATGATCTTTCCGCGCTGGGCGACGCGGGCTTCGACATCGTGCATCAGCCCGTCAGCACGTGTTACATCCCGGATATCGCCGCCGTCTACCGCGAGATTGCCCGGGTGACACGCGATGGCGGCATCTACATCAGCCAGCACAAGCAGCCCACGTCGCTGCAGATCACGCATCGCGACGCCCGCGATCGCTATGTGATCGGCGTCGAATATTATCGCACCGGGCCCTTGCCGCCGGTCGAGGATCGGTCTTACCGCGAGCGGGGTGCGACCGAGTATCTGCACCGCTGGGATCAACTCGTTGGCGAACTGTGCCGCGCGGGATTCGTGATTGAAGATCTTCGCGAACCAAGCCGGGCGGATCCGAAAGCCGCACCCGGACACTTCGGTCATCGCGGGCGGTTTGCGCCGCCGTATGTGCGGATGAAAGCCCGGCGGAGTCCGCGCGAGACGGCGTCGACGCAGACTTCTGCACTATGGCTGCCGGGGTGAGCGCAAAAGAAGACCCACGGTTAAGAAACCGTGGGCTTCTGTGGTCACGATGAAAACTCAGAGAGTTACTTCAGGCTGACGCCGATCCAGCCGTTGACGATCTGGATGGCGGAGACTTGCGCTTCCACGTCACGGTTGGCACCGGGGATCTTGATCCGGGCCGAGGTCTTGCGATCGGGCAGCGCGGCGTTCATCTTGTTGATGATCACCTTGCGTTGCACGCCGCTGAGATCGCCGTCGATACCGACGATCTGCAGTTCACCACGCGTGATCGCGATCTGGCCCTGAACGACGTTCATGGTGAGCGGGACCGAGATTTCCTGCGTCGGGATCGGGTCACGGCCTTCGCGTTCCAGCCCGGCACGAATCACCAGCATCAACTGGCCGTTCTGGAACTGCACGCGGATCGGGTCTTCCTTGGCGAAGGCGATCTTCGCCGGCACCCGGTCTTCTTCATCCTGCTCGGCATCGGCCTTCGGCGCGACTTCCTGCGGAGCACGGAACTTGAATTCGCGGGCGAGGGCCTTGGTGAGGAAGGCTTCGACATGGTGCCGGAGCTCTTCTTCGGACATCGTCTTGCCGGAGAAATCGATGCGGTCGATCGTGTTGTTCACGACGCTGTCGTGCAGCACGAGCCGGGCACCGTCGACGCTGTTCACCAGCAACGCTTCCGGAGCCGCACCCGCGAGTTCCTGCTCACCGGTCAGCCGGCGCGAAACCTTCAGATGCGAATCGGTGCTCTCGAACCGCTGACGGTCGGGATAGATCCCCGCCGACTTCAAACCGGCGTTGAGTTCGGAATCGATCCGACCGCCGGCACCGCCGAAGGCCTTATCAGCTTCCGCATTGAACCGGGGCAGGACGCGGTCGGCAATGCGGCTACGGGCGATGGCTTCGGCCTGGGGGCGACGATTGCCAGCTTCCTGAATCGCGATCCGCTGGGCGACACGGCCGAAGATCGGCACGCCGCTCAACCGGGTGTTGGCACCGGTCGTGGTGTTGTTCGCGTTCACACCGATCGTCGCGGGAGCGGTGCGGAACTGCACGCCATCGAAGGTCACTTCCTTCGCCGCCTGGAAGCTGTGATTGCCCGAGGTGTAAATCGTGGCCTGATCGGTCGCCCCGGCCGTGTTGGACTGGATGTAACCGTTCAGCAGCAGGTCGAACTTGATCATGCCGATGGCGGGCTTGAGGTTGGCACTCACGCTGGTTTGCGTGGTCTGCCAGCCGCCGACGTTGGCACCGAGGATGTAATCGTTGACCTGTCCCTGTTCGACTCGCGAGTCGCTGATCAGCTTGCTGACGAACGCCTCGCTGGCAATGAACCGCAGATTGTCATTGAGGTAATGCTCGTTGATCACGGCGGTGATCCGGTCGCCACCGTCCGCGGCCTGCTGCTGGATCGACGCGAGAGCCGCCCGCACCGCCGCGGCATCGGCGTTGGTGGAAGCAGCTTCGAAGCCCTCGAGCGCGGCCACGAGCTTGCCGAACGAATCCTGCAGGGGGGCGGGATCAGCGGCAGCACCCTTCGACGTGGCGGCCGCGAGGTATCCATCGACCGCGGTTTCCAGCGTCAAAAACGCGGAGCGGCTGAGGAACTGCTGCTGGGACTTGTCGGTGAGCGATTCGCGCCGGGCGAGCTTCGCCTTGGTCGCATTCGCGGCGGCGACAGCGGCTTCGCCATTGCCACCGGCGGCGAGCGCCTGCTTCAGATCCGCAGCCTTCACATACGGCAGCCAGGCATTGCCACCGGGCAGACCGTTCAGATCCCGTTCGAGAGCTGACAGCGCGGAGGTGACAGCGGCGGCCTTGGTTTTCAAGCGTTCGCCGCGAACCGCTTCCGGGTTCATCTCGAGCGTGTCGAGCATGGCTTCCGCGAGGGCGATCCGGCGGGACAACGGTCCGTGCAGGCTGGACAGCGTGGTCGCGATCGGGGCGTAGCGGGAATCGCCGAGCGCTTTCTCAATCGTTCCCAGACGCTTCTTCAGCCCGGCGATCTTGGCGCGTTGAGCGGCGACATCGCCTTCCAGCTTGTAGAAATCGGCGACTTGCGCGGCGACTTCGGTGCTCCAGTTCGCCCAGTTGCCATCGAGGGGGGCGAACGCTTCAGCTCCGAGAGCTGCCGGCGGTTCCGACGGAAACACGCCTTGCAGACCGACTTTGCCATTGGCCTGCTCGAACGCCCAAGCGCCCGCGGCGACCCCGCCGATCATGCCGGCGAGAGCCAACCGCTGCAACCAGCGGCGTTGACGACGAAGACGTTTGCGTTCCGCGGCGGTTCCGGTCTTCGAAGATTCAGTCATTGATCGCGGTCTCCAGAACGCACCTGGGTTCTCAGGTGCTCGTAATAGTCAGGTGTCTCAGCAGCAGATTGCGCCGACGCAACCGGTTTCAATGGGTTTGATGACGAGTTTATCGTCATACGATCTCTAGAATCGGACTCACCCGGCCGTTCCGCAGAACCGGCAGGGAAGGTTCGACTCCGACAACTGTTACTTCCGGAGGTTTCCGAACGGCTTCTGCAATCCGTAAATCCTTCCAGACCATCCTACTTTACCGGTCGGTTCTGTGAGATTCAATCACCATCTCCGTGCAACTCCGGCCATTACAGGGAAAGCCCGGTACCAATACCAGTTTTACCCACCCTGCCAGCGCCGTGTTTTCGGACAACATCCCGCAGTCCGCAAAGGTTTTCACCCAACAGTCCGGTTAGTCGTCATCAACAACCATTCGTAGATAGCTTTCGTACCGCTGGCGCGAGATGAATCCCGCATCCACGGCGGCGCGTATCGCGCATTCCGATTCGTCCAGGTGCAGGCAGTTGGGGAACTTGCAATACGGCACGAATGGCCGAAATTCGTTGAAGAACCCCTCGACTTCCCCTTTATTTACGTCCCAGAGATCTAATTGGCGGATCCCGGGCGTGTCGACGACCCAACCGCCGGAGTCGAGCTGCAGGAGTTGAGCATAACGCGTGGTGTGCCGGCCTTTTTGGGTGACATCGCTCACGGCTCCGGTTCGTAACGCCAGTGACGGTTGTATCGCGTTGATGAGCGAGGACTTGCCGACACCGCTCTGCCCGGCGAGAACCGTCTGCTGTCCGCGCAGGAGTTGCCGCAAGCGCTCCATCCCCACGCCAGTGAGCGGGCTGGTTGGAATGACGGCGTACCCCAGACGGCTGTAGAGTGCGATCAAGGGTTGAAGATCAATCAGGTCGACGAGATCGGCTTTATTCAGACAGATCGCGGCCGCAACGTTTCCCTTCGCCGCGCTTAAAAGGAAGCGATCGATCAGCGGGGGTTTCAGCGGCGGTTCCCCGAGCGAGGCGACGATCAGAACCTGCGTGACGTTCGCCACGAGCACGTGTTCGCGGTACTGATGCTTCCGCGTGAGCACGCTCTGCCGGGCATCGACGCGCTCGATGACGCCCTGCTGGTTATCGAGCGGTTGATACAGCACGCGATCGCCAGCAACCACGGCGGTGCGTTCGTCCGAGGCCATCGTTCGCAGTAACCGCCGCACGGTGCAGGAGACGTTCGTGCCCGTTGCATCATCCTGCACGAGACATTGAGTCGCGCCGATCGCCCGCAGGACACGGCCCGGTCGGCACGTGGTTTCATTCACCGCGCGAACGACCTGTCCTCCCGCCTGATCGCCGACGACCGTTCGCTTGCGCGTCAGGCCACCCTTGTGGGAAACGCGTTCCGAATGGTGCGTGTCTTCGGGGGTATCGCCGCTGTGATGAGCGCGCGTGAAATCGTTCTGCCGCGTGGAGGTCCCACGGTTCTTGCGCATCTGCACGCGAATTTTCGGCTGACGCTTCGCCGCCAAAGGTTCCATCCCCGTAGGGTGGGCAGTGCCCACCACAATGTTTGCTGACGAAAGACATGGTGGGCAGAGCCCACCCTACTAAGAGGTCAGTGGCGCGGATGCTCGTCGCCGCACTTGCCAGACGCCAACCGCGGTGCCGACGGCGATGACAACGAGCGCGGCGGGCCACCCGGCGATTGTCGCGGCCAGACCGGCTGACAGCAATCCTATCAGCACCATCAATCCCGCCGTGCGATTCCACGCCAGAAACGGTTCCGACAGTAAGAAAATCAGTAATGCCGCGAGGACCCATCGTGCGCCCCACGCCGCCGCGGTTTCCTGACCGGGTCGCCAGTGCTCGTCGGTCGCTGCCATGTCGGTCGATGCCAACTCGGCTTCGAGGCCGCGCAGAAGCTCTTCCCGCAATTCGGCAACGCTCAGCGGCGCGAGATCACTCTCGCGCGGATCGACATTCACAGCAAACCATTGCGGTCGCGATGCCGTACCGGTTTCCACGGCGTAGAACCCCGGCCGCCGCGGGCCGTCCCAGGTCACACTGCTGCCGTCTGCCTGAGCACGCAAGCTGACCGACTCGCCATCGTCGCCCTGTCGCCGGACCGTCACCCGATCGTCGCTACGGATGCCCTCCAGACGGGCCGTCAGAGGCTGCCCGACGGTCAACGTCCGCTCAGCGGCCTTCAGCATCGAGAAATAACGGACGGTTTCCTGCATCATCGGGACAAAACTGTGTCCCCACAGCGGCCACGCACTCCAACGGCGATCGAGCGATGTCGTGCTGAGCATGACCCGGCCGTCACGGTACGGGGCTTCGATCAGCGCCGC
>DASRYX010000663.1:0-4482 GCA_035686985.1 Planctomycetaceae bacterium
ATTCAGAATTTCACGCTGGCCTTGTGGAGCGCTGGCGTCGGATCCAAGTGGTCTACCGGGGACGTCGCCCGGCACCCCGAGTTTCTCCGCCTCGTCGGCATCAACCCGGACGAAGAAAAACTGGTCGGCCTGATCTGGTACGGCTACCCGCAAGCCTCGCCGAACCAAACCCGCACCCCGACCCAACAGTTTCTGCGCGACTGCCCATAAGCTTCGGCCGTGCAGATGCTCTTGGAATACAGCTCTGGATGAGTCGCCCGGCCATCAATTGTTCGGAGTGAGCCAACCGGTGTAAGCGCGCTCGGCATCGCGGAGGATCGGTATCGCGTCTTCCAGCCATGTGAGCGGGAGATAGGCGGCTTCCAGAGTCGTCACGGACATCCATCCGTGGACGGTCAACCAGAACGCCGGTCCGACGCTGAGCGGATAGCCGACGAACCCCAACATCAGCATGCCCTCGACGAGGGGCGACCGCTTCCACGTCCACGGCGCGAACCAGGTCATACGGTGGGAGATAGGCGCCGTCATCGTACCGCCGGTGTTGGGTGCATCATTTGGAACAGCTCACCCCCGAGGAAGAGCAACAATACGCCCAGCGCGACGATTCCGATAATCATTGGAGCAATGGCAGCGACGGCGTCTGGTGTGGACAGCACTTTCGACGCAAACACGATCGCGCCAACCGATCCCCCAAACCACAACGCCAGACACGGCGACATCACCAACCCGATTCCGTTCTGCGGATCGGGAAAAGCGAAGAGGATCGCAACGAATCCCACCCAGAATAGCACCGCAGAAGCGATACCAACGCTCGCACCGACGGCGACGGGTGAAAGTTTGCTATTCATCACCGCACGGTACGGAGCACGGAGGCACAGAGTCAACAGGCTTCCTGCCAACGAACAATTCCGAGGTCACCATCCAAGCGTCTTCCTCGATAGAATGCGGGCATGGAACAAGAACCGCGTGATGAATTGCCGCCGCAGGTCCGACGGTTCGCCCTATGGCGATGGACCGGCGACGACTGGAGCGCGATCGGCGGGTGGCTGTTGTGGGGCATTTTCGCCGTGGGGATTCTCTCGCGGATCACCATGCAGCTGGCGGGCGACTGGTGGAATCACTGGTAATTCTGCCCGATCCGGCGGAGAAACGATCAGGAAAAGGCCTAACCGGCAAGCTCTTCTTGACCGGGCGGAGAAATCGGATAGAGTTGATGGCATAGGAGTGTGCGATGTCGGTCTGGGTGCGATTGACGATGCTCGCGTGGGTGACGGCGGTACTGGCCGTGGCACCCGTGCAGGCGGCGTTGGCGTGCCGGACGTGTTGCGTGAAATCTGCTGCCACTTCGGCGGCGAAACCCGCGGCGCACCGTTCGTGTTGTGCCCATCACCAAACGTCAGCATCATGCAGCCTCGCGAAGGGACCGACCAAGGTCTCGCCGCCCGCCGGTCGTCCGTGCCACGAATGTCCGCATTGTGAGCAGGCGCGGCCGCTGCCGGTGGCTCCGATCCCCGCAGGCCCGCAACTGAGTGATCTCGCCGCGATTGCCGTCTTCGATGTCCCGGCGGCCGACAGTTCTCTGGCGATGTCGTGTCCGACGGGTGCCGTCGATTCGTTCGCGCCGGTGCCATCGTCTGTGCAGCGCTGCGCACAACTGTGCCGCTGGTTGACGTGAGTCTTCGTCGTCCACGCTGACTCCAACACGCTTGGAGCTCTCGTCGTGGACGGAATTCCGGGTTCGTAGCGGTTCCGTGTGGAACCGTTGCCCACGCTCATTCGGATTCTGTGACGAAGGAAATTCTCATGTCCAAGTTGATGGCATTTCTGGTTCTGTCCTGTTTGTCGGTCGCGGGCCTGACGCTGTCGGCGGCGACTCCGGCCGGTGCGAAAGCCGGCGGCTGTTGTGCCTCCGGCTGCTGCTCGCTGTGTGGTGAAGACTGCACTGGTTGTGCGGCGGGTTGCGATTGCTGCACCACCGGCGTGTGCGTCTGCGACGATTGCAGCTGTGCCTGCTGCCAGACCAAGGCCGCGAGCTCGGTCGCTGCGAAGGCGGCCTGCTCGCACTGCGGTTCGGCCAAGGCTTCCAAGACCGATCAGCTGCTCGCCGCGAGTGGTGTGACGGTCGCCGGGAAAGCGGTTGGTGCGAAGGCCGCGTGCTGCACCGCCGCCGGTTGCGCCTGTGACGATGGTTGCCTCTGTTGCCAGGACGGCGACTGCGTCTGCGACGCCTGCAATTGTGCGTGCTGCGCGACGAAGTAACCGCTGACCTGTGCGGTCATCGTTGGTCAACAGGAAGCCCAGTCGAGTCCTCGGCTGGGCTTCTTCATTGATCGGGGTGTCTTGCCAGTCCGCATTCGTGATCGGCATAATCGGGACCGATTCGCATTCGCTCGGAATGAAGGACTCTAACGATGGCGCTGGATGACGATGCTTATGGCGAGCGGACGCGCGCTCCCAAACAGGGCGGTTCCGGTTGCCTGTATTGGACGCTCGGCTGCGGGGCAGTCGGCGTGATCGGCGTCCTGCTCTGCTGCGGCGGATTCGCCATGCTGGGCCTCAACATGATCTCGACGGAAGCCGAGGTCGCCCTTCGCGATAACGCGGAGATCCGTGAACATCTGGGCGAACTCACGTCCGTGAAAATGAACATGACGAAGACGATGACCCATGCCGGCGATGATCTCTGGGTCTACGACCTCGTCGGCACCAAGGGCAAAGGGGAGCTGACGGCACACCAGACCACGGATGGCGCCGGCGATGAGGTGTTCCACACGGCAACGCTGCGTCTGAGTGACGGTCAGACGATCGAGATCGACATGAAGTCGAAAGCCGCTGCCGAACCCGACATTCCGTTTGATGCGGCGGAACCGGTCACACCGCCTGTGACCACACCGAGCGATACGGCGACACCGGCGACAGATCCAGCGCCTTAAATGGCGAGGACCTTCACGCGGCGGTAATGAGTTCGACCAGTCGCCAGTCGAGCCAGAACGGATCGGGATCGAGTCCAGCCCGGGCGAAATAGCCGAGATGGCCGCCGCCGGGAATGATGCCCAGCCGCACGCTTTTCGACCAGGACGATGCCTGCGCTTCAAAGCTCTCGACCGGGACCAGCGGGTCGTCGCGCGAGGTCAGCACGACCGTCGGGACTTCGATGTGCGGGATGAACTGCCCTGCGCTGCACTCGCGGTAGTATTCGGCACCGGTCGCAAAGCCGCTAAACGGGGCGGTGTACTGATCATCGAACTCTTCCATCCGTTGCGGCTGGAAGGGAATCGTCGGGACCGGTGCGTCGGGCCAGTGCAGCTGATGCTTCGCCACGTGGCGGCGCAACGCCGAGACAAAATAGCGGTCGTACCACCGGTTGAGCGGACGCCGCAAGGTCGCCACGCTGCGGGCGAGATCAATCGGCGGATTGACGGCAACCGCTCGAATCACCGCTGAGGGCACACCGTCCGGCGCTTCCCCCAGATACTTGAGCAGCATGTTTCCGCTGAGCGAGATCCCCACGAGCGCAATCGACGGAGGCGGAACGGGTTTTGAGTTCGCAGGCGCTTCGGTGCACCACTTCAGCACGGCCTGCACCACCGCTGCCACATCGTCGGAACGTCCTGCATGATACGGTCGCAGCGCGAGTCCCGAACCGGCACCGCAGCCGCGCATGTCGTACCGGAAGACGCGCACACCCCGGTCGGAGAGCTTCGCCGCCAGCCGTGCCACCCCCGGGCTGCGGTGACATCCACCGAGGCCGTGACCCAGAATCGCGACACGTCCGCCCGGCTGCCAGTTCGCAGGACAATCGTCCTGCACGGCGAGAACATCGCCGTCGGGAAGCTGCACGCGGCGTTCGTGCGCGCGGTGGTCCGGCAGTCGGCCGGTCAGGAAGGCCGCCGCTAACGTCTGCAAATGTCCGCTCCGCAACCACCAGGGTGCGGAGAACGGACGGAGATTCGCCAGCCATTCGGCTTCGATGATTCACTCGCTTTTTACAGCTGGACCGGCGAGGACGCTGTCCAGTGCGGCTCGCAGTTGATCGTCAAAACGGGCCCCGCCGCCGACAAACAGCCGCGCCACCACCCCTTCACGGTCGATGATCACGGTCTGCGGAATCGACGTTGCACCATATTTCTCCGCGATCCGGCCGGTTTTGTCCAGTGCGACCGCCGTTTCGAGCTTCAATCGCTCTAGAGCAGCTTTGATCCGATCCGGTGTTTCTTCGAGATTCACCGCTACCAGCTTCACGCCCCGGTCAGCGTATTCCGTCGCGACGCGGTCGACCTGCGGCATCGCCTGCAGGCAAGGCCCGCACCATGACGCCCAGAAATCCAGGACGAGAATGTTGCCTTTCTCATTACTCAAATTGAACTTACCACCGGCGAGCAGATCGAGTTCAAAGTCCGGCGCGGGTTTGCCGACGAGGACCGATTCGAGACCTTCCGACCCGCTGCCGCCATCCGCCGGGGCTTCGAGCGGATCGGGAGC
>DASRYX010000664.1:0-10981 GCA_035686985.1 Planctomycetaceae bacterium
TTGCTGGACATATTCTTCGGGCGTGACGAGATCGAGCGATCCCGGGGCGGGCGGCGCGGGCAGATCAAAGACCTGTGCGACAACGTAACCGGCACCCATGGCGATGGCGGCCGCGATGGCAATGCGTGCCCACAAGGCAGGACTCCATCCGGCGATCCACGATCCCGGCTGCTGAACGTAGAACGCCACGACTGCAGCGATGCAGAACAGGAAAATCGCCAGGATCCACAGACCGACGCGGCTGCGAGCCGGAACAGAGGCAGGCGGTGAAGAATCGGCCATCGAGGTCTTCGCAACGAGAGTGACAGTCTGCCGCAACGCTCGCGGATTATAAAGACGTACACTCCGTCGAGGGAATGACGGCTCGGCAGATTCAGGGGGTTTTCACCTCAACCGTCACCGCCGAGGTCGATTGTGTCGCCTATTTTGTCCCGTTGCGATCAGTCACCAATCGGGGTGAAGAGACCCAGGGATCAGAATCCCTGGGCTTCCGGACTAACAAAGATTACTTCTTTTTGAGCGTCTGCACATACTCGATGACGTCGATCAGCTCTTCGGCGGTCATCGTCTTCTGCAGGTCGGCGGGCATCAGCGAGATTGACTGCTTCTTCAGTTCTTCGATCTCGGATTTTTTGAGCGTGCGGGTAATCGCATCGGCCCCGCGCAGAACGACCGCGTCGCCGGTGTCCGAGACCTTGATGCCGCTGACGGTGTTCCCGGCATCGGTCACCGCGGTCCAGGTTTCGTAGTTGTGGCTGATCCCCGCGGACGGGAACAGGATCGATTCGAACATCGCCTCGCGGCTCAGCTTTGAACCAATCTCCGAGAGGTTCGGCCCGACTTCCTTTCCCTCATTGTTGACCACGTGACACGTATTGCACTTCCCGACCGTGTTGAAGACAGCCTTACCCCGGCTGACATCGCCCTTGGTTTTCAACATTTGCGCCAACGGCGGCAGCGGCTGATCATTTCGCGATGGCGCCGGGGGGAAGATCGCAGCGATCTCGCTGCGGAATTCGTCGAATGACTGAACCTGTAGCGCGAACGCCGCCGCTTGGGCGACATCATCGCCGATCTTTTTCGCTTTCACCTGGTCGAGGAGTTGCCGCACGCCCTGCTTAGACTTGCCAAGCGACTTCGCGGCTTCCTGGCGGACATTCAATGCGAGTTTTTCGTCGTTCATCGCGTTGAGCAAGAAGGGGGTGGTGCGGTTGTCCGTCGCGTTGCCGAGAGCCCGCGCGACGCTGGCCGCCTTGAGAACATCGTCCTGCTTCAGCGCCGCCGCAAGCAACGCTTTGTGATCCTTGCCGACGAGCATTTTTACCGCATCGACGGCGACGCTGCTGTCTGGTTGCGTGGCAAGGATTTCGATGATATCCGCATGCCGCGATTGCAGGTTGAACCGATCGACGAGCGCGAGGAACTGTACAGTGCCTTTGCTACCGTCGAGGACCTTGTTCAACATTGCCAGCTTGGCGGGATCCTTGGTGACATCGAAACCTTGCACGCGGTTCAGCGCTTCGGCGCTGATGAAGGCCTGGCGTTTTGCGTCTTCAGTAATCGCGCTGAACGCCAGCGTGGAAATCGCCGTGTCCTTTTCCGGGCCGCTGAGAAAATCGAGCGCCCGGAAATACCGTGGCAATTCTTCCGACGGCGTGCCAGGATCACTGATGATTTTCACCAGTAGTTCAGGCGTCTGCTTCGCACGTGACCGCCAGATAATATCGCGCTGCGCTTTGGTCCACGGGCCCTTCATGTCCGCAGTGACAAAGCCGCCCAGGCAAGCATCCCAGTCATTACCGGCCCCGATGCCCAGCGCTTCCAGCATCCAGCGATCGTTGCCGTCGTACGCCTTGGCGAGCGTCTGCCAGTACGCCGCCTTCAATTCCTTCCACGAAGCGGCATGACGCGACCGCAGCAGAATGGCGATTTCCCGCTGCAACGCGGGGTGATACCGCCCGGCTTCATTGATGATGGTCGCCCGGTCAAACGGGTAGTTCTCGTTGTCTACCTGCCGGAACCCTCTGATCGCAACAATGCGTGTATTGACGTCGGTGGACTTTGAAAACTGCTGCAACGGCACCGCATCAACCGCCTTTGGCGACGCCGCCTTCATCAAGAGCCATTGAGCCCGCGCACGCAGTCGAGGGTTGGCATCCGTTTGGAAGATTTTCAGCAGGGCCGGTTCGGCTTGTCGCCCCATTTGATGCAGGGCGGTCCAGGCGAGATACCGTGTGGCATGGTTCGGACTTTTCAGTGCTGCAATCGCACCCTCGATGGTTTTGAAATCCGTCTTCGGCACCTTGTACTTCACTCCGGGTGGGGCGACGCGGAACAGGCGGCCCTTGTCCACATCGCCTTGACGATGACCGCCGACGCCGGGGTCATACCAGTCGGCGATGATCAGCGAGCCATCCGGGGCGACACACACATCGCTCGGGCGGAACCACTTGTCGCGGGTGCCTTCCAGCACGTTGACCATCTCGGCTTTGTAACCCGCACCGTCTTCCTTCACCGGATAACACCGCACCACGTTCGGGCCGGCGTCGCAGTGAATGATCTGGTTGCGGAAGACTTCCGGCAGGAGGTCGCCTTCGTAAATGCAGATCCCCGTCGGTGATCCGGCCCCGGTTTGCAGCAGGTTCGGTACAACACCGGGATCATTCAGATGCCAGTGCCGCAGCGGAATCTCGGCTTCCATGTTGGTTCGCGGCGTCTGCCAGCCCGCACCGGTGAATTCGTCCTTGTAACCGTAGTTGCCGAACTCCATCACGTAGTTGATGCGGACGCCCCGGTTGCCGTCGTCGTCGTTATCCGACTGCCACATGGTGCCGAAGCTGTCGACGCACACTTCCCAGTTGTTGCGGAAGTTCCAGCCGAGTGTCTCAACTTCGCTGCCGTCGAGATTGCAGCGGAAGACCATCCCTTCCTGATACGGTTTCCGCGAGTCATTGATCTCGTTGCCGGCCTTATCAACGATCGGCTTGCCGTGCTTGTCTTTGAGTTGTTTCCCGGAGTTGCCGAAATTGAAGTACAGCTTACCGTCCGGTCCGAAGACAAATGCATGAATGCCGTGGTCGTGCTGAGCACCGCTGATTCCGGTGAAGAGCATTTCCTTTGAACCAGCGTCGGCTTTCAGGTCGCCGTCGCGATCATACAGAGAGAAGACGCTGTCGCCGCAGGAGATGATCACGCGATCGCCGAGCACACACACGCCGTGAGCAGAGTCGATATCGCGACCCTGATAGAAGACCGTAGTCTTATCCACGGCTCCATCGCCGTTGGTGTCATCTAGGACGAGAATCCGGTCGCCTTCCTCGCGGTCCTGCCGTTCCTTATTAGCAAAGCGACGGTAGTTGACGACCTCGCACACCCAGACGCGGCCGAGGTGGTCGATGTCGATGTTGGACGGGCTGAGCAACGTCGGCTCGCCCGCAAAGAGCGTGGCTTCCAAACCCGGAGCGACGTCGAGTTGCGAGACCGCGTCGACAAGTTCGCGGCTGCCGCCACCGGCAGGGACGGACCCCGCGGCGATGTTCACCGGAGGCTTCTCACCATAAACGAGGAACTGCACCGTGCAGCCGCAGCCCTGGTTCGTGCCGCCGCTATCCAGCCCGGCCTTGGCAACAAACTTCGTGTACCCCTCGGGAAGATCGTACGCAATCACCGAATTGGCGTGGGTGCCGATGCCAAAAGCGACCTCCTTGCCGTTGATCTTCAGTTCGCCGCCGCTCACGTTCTTGTTGATGCTGACGGTGCCGAACTCCGCGGTCGCCGACTTCCATTTCAAGTCCGTGAGTTTCAGTTCGCCTTTCGGCCCGATCAGCCGCGGCTCGGCCCAGTCGGCCCAATCACATCCGAAGCCATCGCCGCCATCTTTCACCACCAGATACAGCTGCTTTGCGCCGGTGATGTTGGCCTCGACGGTCACCACGTGGCCTGAGGTTTCGCGCGAGACCAGTTTGCTATCGAACAGCGGCTTAGCATCCGCCGCGAATCCGGTCGCCGCACTGCACGCCATCAGCGAGAAAAGCCACGAGCGCATGAACCGCACTCCGTATCGAAAGGGGTGAATCAACCAAGGTGAATGCGTGGACTATAATCCGTGAGTGGGCGTGTCGCGAGTCACCTCGACCGTTGTACGCCTGAGTTTGCCGGGCCGATTCACCCCGACGGCGATTGCCTTCCGAGCGCGTCCGGCGGTATTGTCTCCTCGGACGGGCCACGAAAATCCGGGCGATCACGAGGAACTCCATGTCATTTCGCAATCTGCGGCGACCGCTCGTCGGCCTTCTGCTCGCGTCCGTCGCAGGATGTTTCGGCGGTGGTACGAAAACGGATCCGTGGGCAGACTATCTCACCGCCCAGGAAGTCTGGAAGAACGAACGGGCGATGCTCGAGGATTTCGAGCGGGCGATGGGTCCGAATCCGTCCGCCGAGGACAAAGCGCTCTATGCGACATTGAAAGAACGCTTTGAGAAGGCATCGGCCCACGTGAAAGCAGTACGGGCGCGGCTGCCGAAGGAATAGGTGCATCCTGCGGCTGACTATCCGCCCGTGCAGTCAGATTCTCGGCCGATGGTACAGCGGGTGCACGCTTTCTCCACCGCGGGCCCGACTCGTTGGAGAAAGATCATGAAACGCACCGCAGCCCTTCTTGCCGCTCTGGTAATCATCGCAGGAACGACTTCGTTCACTGACAGTGTCCCACGCGTGTTTGCTCAACAGCCCGCAGCGCAGGTAGGACCGATTGACGCCGACATCGTCGACGCTGTCTATCTGGAAGTGGATCCCTCCATGACGCATCGGCTCGGGATGCGATTCCGTGCTCAGATGCTTTTTGGCACGAACGTCATTTCCGAGTTCGAAGTGATGCGAGGAGCGCGGATCTTTCGTGACGGTCAACCGGCGCGGCTGCTCGACCTGCGGACCGGTGATCGCGTCCGATTTCAATTGGCGTCGCCGGGAGAACCATTTGTGACGCGCTTAGTCGCATTCTCACGCTAATTGATGTACTGACAGCAGCGTTCGTGTTCTTTGCTTCGGAAGCCCATTGGAGCCACATCAGCGGCGGAGCGCTCATGGTCCTCGGCGGTGAAAGCCACGCGAGCTGATCAGGCGGACGCGGTCTGTGTCCGTTGACGCTGTCGTCGTTGTCCATAGCGGCTCTTCAACAGCGTCAACACCTCGCATTCATCGTCTGTGAGCTGACAGAGCGCGCTGCTTCGTGGTCGCCGTCGTTTTGTCGTCACGGTGAGCACGGTCAGCCGGCGTTCAAGATAGGCATCAAACACCGCCGGCATAATATAGCACTTTCGGCAAACCGCACTCGTATTCCCGAGGCGTTCGGCTACGACTTGAACGACCTGGGTGATCGTCTTCCGCGCTACGCTCACTGAGGTGAATTCGCCGCAGCCTCGCAGCTTCTGCAGCGCCAGCACGGTTCCGGACCAAGTCCGGAAATCCTTGGCTGTGAAGCTCTCCCCAGTAACAGACTTCAGATACGCGTTCACGTCGGCCGACTTGATGTCACGGACGCGACCGTCGTCATCGAGATACTGAAAGACGTCTTTCCCGGGAAGCTTGCGACATTCGCGAACCAGTGCCGCGAGACGGGGATGCCGCAGCGTGATCTGATGGGCGATCCCACTTTTTCCGCGGAAGTGAAATCCGATCGTCTTTCCCTGAACATGGACATGCCGGTTGCGGAGTGTCGTCAATCCGTACGATGAATTGAGCCGCGCGTACTCTTCATTGCCGATGCGGATCAATGTCAGCTCAAGCAATTTGACAATCCCCGCGACGACTTTCTCTTTTGGCAATCCGCGGCGACGAAGGTCGGCGGCGACTCGCTGGCGGATGCCCGGCAGCGCTTCCGCAAAACGAATCAGTCGATGATATTTGTGATCATCGCGCGTCACCCGCCAGTCATTGTGATAGCGATATTGCTTCCGACCGCGCTGATCACGCCCCGTCGCCTGCAGGTGTCCGCGCGCATGAGCGCAGATCCACACCTCTTCCCACGCCGGCGGAATCACCAGGCTGCGAATCCGCTGCAGCGTTGCTGCGTCCTTCACCAACTGCCCGTTCGGCAATTCATACACGAAGTTAGAACCGCGACGCCGTCGCCGGATTCCGGGAGCGTGATCAAGCACATAGCGAAGTCCTGCAGCTTTCGCGGCGCCCTGATTGCGCTGGATCAGCAACGCCACGGAGCATGAGCTTGTCGGTCCGTCCTCACTGGAGTCTTGTTGCACAATCATGGATGCGAATTCCTGGTGTCAGCGCGAATGGGGCTTTTCTGATGCGGTCGCGGCGGAGGGAGCTTCCATCGTCTCGACAATCTGCTGCACCAGTTCGTCGGGATCCACCGCCTCAACGAACGCCTCCATCTCAGGATCGTCGATCTCAATGTTGAGACGCTCGCAAACGAGACGAAGCAATCGCAGTTGTTCGGTGTTCTCCTGCTCCGCGAGCAGGTTGATTTGCAGATCTAGTTCATTACGGCGTTCGGATAGGCGTGCCTGACGGTTCTGGCTCATCAAGATCATCGGGGTGGCAAACGCGGCTTGAAATGAGAGGACGAGATTCAGGAGGATGAACGGGAACGGATCCCATTGCAGCGACCACGCGATGAGATTCACAGCCATCCACACCACGAGCAGTACGGCCTGGCCGATGAGAAAGGTCCAGCTGCCGATAATTGCGACGGCCAGATCGGCATACCGTTCACGCATTGTGGCGTGGTTCTGTGCGTGGGCTTCAATCTTGGCAATCAATTCGACGTTCCGCTGCGTGATCTCTCCGAGCGGCGTCCTGGAACGAGTTGTCTTAGGCATGTTTGCTACTCATCAATAACCGTATGCGATTTCTTGCAACGCCCCTTCAAGTCGTCGGCTGCAACGTCTGGTTGACGGGCGCGAGATCTGAAATCGCCGGGCCGTGGATGACCTTGCCGTCAGCGTCAAAACGCGAACCGTGACAGGGGCAGTCCCAGACCTTTTCAAAGTTGTTCCAGTGCACGATGCAGCCGAGATGTGGGCAGACCGCCGAGCATTCGTGCAGCGCCCCGTTCGGATCACGGTAGACCGCGACCTTGCTGAGACCACGACGCACGACCGTTCCTTCATCGCGCGAGAGTAGCGAGACGTCGGGTGAATCGCTGCCGGAGAGCCAGTCTTGCACGTACTCTTTGCCGACGTTGGCGTTCTCGGCAACGAAGTTCCGCCACGCCATTCCGGACACCGGCTTGCGAGCCGGATCGTAGAATTTTTCCCAGCGGTTCGCCCGGCCCAGAATCAGGTCGGTGAGCAACATGCCCGCAATTGTCCCATGGGTCATTCCCATGCCGGAGTCGCCTGTGGCGATATACACGTTGTCTTTATCACCGGGGTTACGGCCGATGAACGCCCCGCCATCAGTCGTCTCCATCACCATGCCCGACCAGCGGTAATCGATCGTCCCCAGCATGGGAAAGCGTTTGCGAGCCCATTTCTCGAGCCGCGCGTGCCGTTCCACCTGATCAGAGACCTGCCCCGCCTTGTGGTCCTCGCCGCCGATGATGAGCAGATCATGCGTGTCATCGACCGGCTGAAGCCGCAGGTAGTGGTAGTCCTGCTGTGTGTCCCAAAGGAGAGCCTTCGGGAACGAACCACGCGGGACCTTGGCCCCGATCACGTACGTGAGATACGGGGCCATTTTCGTGTGCATCGCCAGCAGATCATTCACTGGTGAGTTCGTGGCGACGATCACCGCATGCGCCTCAATCGTCGGCCCATTTGCAGTTTCGATCGCGGCGACACGACCGCCTTCGATCTTCTTCACAAGGCAACCCGAGTAGAGATTGCCTTTGCGCAGCTCAACGATCCGCGCAAGGTGCGACAGGTATTTCAACGGGTGAAACTGCCCCTGCCGCGGGTACCGCAAACAGATTCCGGTATCGAACGTGTCGACCGGGGCGCGTTCCAGCAGTTCCAGACCTTTCAGCCCCGCGCGGGTGGCGGAGTCGAGTTCCTTGTGCAGAATCTCGGGACCGTGTCCGGGAGCGCAGAACAGATACCCGGGCAGACGTTGAAAGTCGCATTCCACGTCCTCGGTTTGGACGATTTTTTCAATCATGTCGATCGCCGCGGTGTGACTTTCCGCGGCGATGTGTGCCCCCTCAATGCCGTGGATCTTTTCGACTTCGCTGTAGTAATCGTCGTGGGCGTTCGTCAGGTGGGCGGTGGTCCGTTGAGTCTGCCCGGCGGCAATTCCGTAGCTGTCGACCACCGTGACATTCAGTCCCTCTTTCGTGAGCAGATACGCCGCCGACATCCCGGCGATGCCAGCTCCGACGATGCACACATCGGTGCGGACATCATTTCGCAGAGCTGCAGCCGCCGGAACTTCAGCGGTGCTCATCCACACAGAGGTGCTTTGTTCTGAATGATGGCGCATGATCGAATTCTTCCCAGAGTGAGCCCGTCTGCCCGAAACTTGTATTTTCGATTCATGGCCGAGCACACCGCCCGATTTCGTTCCAGGTGCAAAGCCATAAGGCACTTGCGGTGGGACATCCACGATGAAGATCACTGGCTTAGCAAGCCGTGTGCCGTGCAGGAGTTCGGCAGGAATGCTCTTTGCGTCGTTTCCGAAGAAGATTCGGTACGGACAACCGGGAGAGCGCGATGCGAAGTTTTTTACGCGATAACGGACTTTCGTTAGTGATGGTGGGGCTCTTCGGGCTCTGCCTCATCGGTCACGCGATCAGTGGTTACCATGTCGACGCCGAGGAACGGACAGATCACGGTGCACCACCTGTCACGTTCGCGGAGTATCTTCTCACGGCCCATTTCGGCGAGTCGCTGTTTGAGAACTGGGAGAGCGAGTTTCTGCAGATGGCGTCCTACGTCGTGCTGACGGCGAAGCTGTATCAACGCGGTTCGGCAGAGTCCCGGCCGCTTCCCGATGAAGAACACTCCGAAGATGAAGAACCGTTTCCGGACGAAGTCGCAGCGCAGTATTCGTGGCTGTATCAGCACTCGTTGAGCCTGAGCCTCGGCGTGCTGTTCCTGGGATCGTTCGTTCTGCACGCGGTGACAGGATGGCAGCAGCACAATGTCAACGCAGCCAGACACGGAGTCAGTTCGTCTACGTTTTTTGAATTCTGCGGGTCGGCCGAATTCTGGTTTCAGTCCTTTCAGAACTGGCAAAGTGAATACCTCTCCGTCGCCGCCTTGATCATCCTGTCGATTTTCCTGCGCGAGCGCGGTTCGCCGGAATCCAAGTCGTTGACGGCCGCCCATTGGAAGACGTGAAAGGACACGCGATCCGAGGAAGGCGACATTCCGCCCGGATCCACGCTGACGGAGATGCGTGCGGCGGTGCAATCATGTGAGCGACATGAGCTTTTCCGGACCTGATCAATGATCTAACGGTGGCGGCGGCCGCGATCATTTGATCCTGACAACGACGCAAGGTGGATGCTGTTGCTAATCCATTCTGATGCGCGATGAACCGCCACGATGCGCGACGGGGACGCAGGTCTTTGAGGTGCGTACAGATCGCAGACCCGGTTTTTGGGCTAAGACGAGGGCGGCACAACGTATGCAACATTAATCGAGACATTGGGCTTCGCGGATGGTGTCATGTCTGCCGGTTGATCAGACGTTGCCACCCCGGAATACGTTCGTCGACACGCCAAGGAGTTGATAATGGCGACAACCGGATTGAGGATCTTCACAGCGGCACTGATGTATGCGGTCGCCGTCTGGGCTGCTGCTGACGACAAGCCGAAGGCGGCAGAAAGTAAGGACCCGGACAAGGCGGCGCGGGACGATGTCGAGAAGAGCGACAAGGCAGCAGCGAAAGAGAAAGATGCTGCGGAACGGAAGGAACGCGACAAGGATTCCAAAGCCGCCGCGGATCGCGTTGAAGACGCGGACAACGCCGATGCATCGCCAGAAGAAAAAGCCATACGCAAGGTCGTTCGTCAGGTCGAAGAGGCCTTCAACAAACACGACGTTGAAGCCCTCACGTCCTACTTCAGCCGGCACGGCGAGATCATCGATGCCGGCGGACGAATCTCGCAAGGCTCCGAAAAAATCGCCGACGTTTTCAAAAGCGTCTTCCAGCAGTTCCCTGACGCCGAGATGAACATTGAAATCGAATCCGTTCGAGTCCTTGGCGATTCGATTGCGATCGAAGAGGGCACCACGCGTGTGGTCCATGTTCCTGGTGAAGCGGAGGAAGTGGCCCGCTACGCCGTTGTCTATACGAAGGAAGGCGGCGACTGGAAGATGATCAGCGCCCGCGATCTTCCGACGGAAGCCGCGACAGACGATCATCTGCGGCAGCTCGAATGGCTGGTCGGGGATTGGATTGATGAAAGCGACGAATCCGTCGTCATGACCTCATACCGCTGGTCGGCGAATGAACGTTACCTTGTCGGCCAGTTCCATGTGGAAACAGAAGAAGAAGGCGTCCTCGATGGCAGCGTGCACATCGGCTGGGATCCTCAGCTAAAACAATTGCGGTCGTGGGTCTTTGATTCGGAAGGCGGCTTCGCCACCGGTTTGTGGGCCCGTAACGATGACATGTGGATTGTAAAGTTGACCGGGGTTCTCGCTGACGGCCGGACATCGACTTGTACTTACCGGATGCGCCGACTGAGCGGGGATCACGCGGAGGTCGATTCGCGTGACCGCGTTATCGGCGGCGTATTGATTGACGACAGCGACCCGGTGACTATCGTCCGGCGCGGACCGTCACCGGAATCTCTGGGTGAAGAGTAACTGATCAAGCTGTGCCGGACTGGTGCAGCTGTCCCAAGCCTGTTCAACCATGAGTGTGACGGTGTCACAGATCATGGAGAGGAGAATAAATCATGATTTTTCGCAGTGTTCGAGTGATGACAACCGTGGCGCTTGCGCTCGCCTTACTGGCGCCGGAAACCTTCGCCCAACGGGGAGGGGGACACGGCGGCGGACGAGGCGGTGGC
>DASRYX010000665.1:0-8715 GCA_035686985.1 Planctomycetaceae bacterium
CCACAGTGCGGTCGCGGTCCATGACGTGGGCCGGTCATATGTCGCGCGGAGATGACCATACAGCGGCCAGACGGTCGCCGCGGTGGCCGTCATGGCCAACAAGGTCGCCAGCCACAACACTGCCCGGTCTGCCGGCGCATCAAGTCCGTGGAGACTGTGCTGTTCGTTCTCGCGGATGACCTCAAAGGCTTCCTGAACCGATTGCGGCTCCGTCGATTGCAGCCACGGAATCACCCACGGCTGTGCTTCAACGAACGCAATCAATCCATGAAAGACAAGAAACAATCCCGGCGGATGCGTTCCTTCATGCAGCACGTCGCCCTCGCGCATCAGCGCTTCATAGCTGCGCAGGAATGGGCCGGCCTGCGGGGCTTTGTATCGCGCGTGGAGGAAATAGCCGGACGAGCCGGGATAGAACAGCACAAACGGGGCTTTGCCGAGTTGTGCGGCGGGGGGCGCGGTTTCCTGCACGGTCCACAACCAGCAGAACCCGGCGACGCCCAAGCCGATCAGCCAGCCGATCGTTTCCGCCTTCGAGACCGCTTCGCGTGACAGACGGCGTTCACCGAGAATGACAAAGCCGAGATACAGTACGGCTCCAAATGCGGCGAGCAGCAAATTCGCCATCGTCTGCGGATCGGCGGGTAACCGCTCCCACACCCACTCGCCCGGAATTCCCAGCGGCATCGCCGTGCCCCAGAGAATGCCAACGGTCACGAGCGATCCGACCACCACCGCGATCATCGACCAGGGAAACGAAGATTCGCTGACGGACATCGGCCGCGGCGCAACCGACCGTTCCCGGTCGCGACGCAACGAGTCAGACTCTCCCACGCTTCGTGCTCCCTCGACCGGATCTGTGGTCGTTATTTCATAAATGCGTCGGACAGCTTGCGGTGCCTCTCGGCGGCGGCGCGGTTCCCTTGTGCCTGATACAACTCGGCCAGCCAGGTGTGAATCTGAGACGCCGCCGGATTCAGCTCGAGCGCCCGTTCTCCAGCCTCTGCCGCCTTGGTCAAATCGCCGGCCCGGCCGAGCATGTGGGCATAACGGCCGAAGTATTCATGGTCCCACGCATTCATTTCGGTGAGCTGCTTCCCGTACTCCAGCCCCTTTTCGAACTGCTGAGATTCGTGATACAGCAGGAACAGCTGTCTCAGGAAATGCTCATGCCCGGGTGCCAGTTGCAGCCCGCGTTCCCAATGAGCGGCGGCGAGCGGATACTCCTGAATCAGAAAGTACGCCAACCCCAGAGCATCAATCGCGGCGAGATCATCCGGGACCACCTTCAGCCAGGTCTCCAGCTTGGGGATCGCCTCCGCGGCGGCGACGGAATTTCTGGACTCTTTGGCGATCCGCACCATCGCGATGGCCCCCGCGCGGTCCGCCTCCGCGGGAGGGATCTGCCGGTCTCCCTCTTCGAAAACGTACAACTGAGCCTTCGGTTTTCCCGTGGCGGTGGAGGGCGGCGGCCGTCGACGCAGGATGCGATGATCGGTTTGCGAAGTGTGCAGCACGTCCTTCGCCGCGAGTCTGGGCATGTGACATTGAATGCACGAATCCATCGCAGACTCGCTCAACCGTTTGCTCTCCGGAAGAGCACACGCGTTTCCGGGGGAACCGTGACACTTTAAACATTGCTGGCGGAAGTGTTCATCGCGTCGGGATGGTTCCGGCACCGAATGCGGGTCGTGGCAGGACGTGCATGTCAGCCGCTGCTCGCTCTTGAGAAAGCACTGGCTGCCACGCATCTGCTCGACCTGATTGACGACGTTCATCGTCTGATCGTCGCGGTCCCGCGAGCCCTTCAAGATGATCGTCCAGACTTCATCGAGATGGTCGCCGGGGCGAAAATCAAAATCGGTTCGTCCCACGCGGGTCACCCGTTGCTCGCCCACCAGATGGCATTGATAGCAGAGATGGTTCTGCTGCACCGGCGTCAGGGCGCCGAGTTGGAGAATCGGGTCGGTTCCTGAAGCGTGCTTGCCTTCCCTCCAGTAATCGACATGGCTCTGGGAAGGACCATGGCAGCGCTCGCAACTGATGCTTTCCTCGAGGAACGGTGTGGCTTGGAAGTGGTCGGAGAAATCACCGGCGAGACTGACGCGTCCCGCATGGCAGTTCACGCACGCCTCAACGATGCGGCGGCCAAAATGCATGTTGTTGAGCTGATAGCCCGGGGAGAGATCCCAACGGGCCTTCTCGGAGTACCAGGTCAGCGGCGACATGAACAGCAAGCCGTCCCGGTTGGCCACGTACGACCGGGCGCGCTGTCCCGAACCGATCGTATACTGAACCGGCACCGCCAGGTCGTAGATCGTCTCGCCGTTCTTGTCCGTCGCAACCTCATGATGGATCATCCCGGAGGCATCATCCCGTTCGACGAAATAAGACTGCGTCGATGTCGTACCGGATACCCGGGGAAGCGAAAACCGGCTAGCTTCGCCCGTCGACTCCTCCAGAGAACGGCCGGCGATCGAAGTCACCGAATGCTGCATGGGATGCATCCGGTACTTGTCCGCGACATCGGCGTGACACTCGCGGCACGATTGACTGCCTGCGTAATCGGTCGGCGGTGACGGCTTGATCTTCGGCGGCTCAAACGGCAGCGGGCCGTTGTCCGCAACCGCTGCGGGACGGTCATGCGGCGCAGAGGAATCCGCTGTGCGCCACAAGCGGATCGCCCAATAGGCACCGGCGGCAATGACGAGGCTGACCGACCAGACGACGATCCGACGTGCAGTTTTCCGTGTCATGGCAATTGCGCACTTGCTTCGCGGATGACGAGATCCTGATCGACGGCAACGGCGGACAGCGTCTCCCGTTTCCCCCCGGGCCAGACAACCGCCAACTCGCACGGCGTCGTTGAGGCACCCAGCCCGAAGTGCAACACCGGTTCATGACTGGCGCAGTAACTTGTGCCTCCCGGCAGCTGCTGCACGAACTGACGGTCCGCTTGCTTCAAGACGACTTTCACTCCGATGCCCCGCCGATTACAGTCCGATCCAATGAAACGCAGTCGCAAGGAATGGCCCGAAGGGGAATCGTTGCGGAGCAATCCGATGGGATCGTTCTGGTGAATGACGGCCAGATCCAGGTCGCCGTCCCGGTCATAATCCGCGGAGGCGACCGCCCTGCCCAGCCATTCTCGCTCGAAATAGGGTCCCCCCTCAGTCGTGCACTCATGCCAAGTGCGACCATCGAACGTGAAGAGCTGCGGTCGCATGTACCACATCACGCCGGTTCGTTTGCGGTAATCATCGATATGACCATTCGCGACGATCAGATCCTGATACCCGTTCGCATCGAAATCGACCATGACCGTGCCAAAACCAAGATACGGAAGCGTGGGCAAATGCAATCCGCCAGAGCTCGTCACATCGATAAAGCCGGTGCCGCCGAAATTCTGGTATAGCGTGTTGGATTCCGCGGTGAAGTGCGTGATATAGAGGTCGGGATAGCCGTTGTGGTCATAATCGCCATAGGCGACGCCCATACCGGCCTGAAACTGCCCGAGTCCGCTCAAGGCACATCCCAAGGCGACGGCGTTCTCAACGAAGCGGCCTCCCCCCTGATTCATGAACAGCTGGTTGGCCGTCGTATCGTTCGCGACGAACACATCCGGCTCACCGTCCTCATTGAAATCAGCGATCACGACACCAAGACTCTTGTTTCCTGGTGCGTTGAGCCCACGGTCATCGGCACACTCAATGAACGTGCCGTCCCCCTGATTCAGATAGAAGTGATTCGGAACGCCGGAAACCATCGTCGGATTGCAGGTCGACGGATTTCCGGCTTCATCCAGGCAGGCAATCGGATGCTTCGGATCGTAGTCGAGGTAATTGCAGACGTACAGATCGAGGTCCCCGTCGCGATCGAGGTCGCCCCAGGCCGCGCTGGAGCTCCACTCGGGGTTCGCAATTCCGGCTTGCCGGGAGACTTCCCGGAACGTGCCGTCACCCATGTTGAGGTGCAGCACATCGGGCCCCACGTTGGTGACATAAATGTCGTCGAACCCGTCGCCGTTGTAGTCGCCGACGGCGAGGCCATGACCATAGTAAGCATCCACGATCTGGGCCGGGATTGTGACCAGCTCAAACCGGCCGGCGACATTTCGGTAGAGCTGATCGCGCGGTTGATCCGTCCAATCGTTGGCGGTCAGGCTGCCTCCCTGGGGCAGGAACAAATCGAGCCATCCATCGCCGTCGTAGTCGAGCCAGCCGGCGCCGCCGGAGGTCGAATGCGGCATCAGTCGCGCGGGAGAGAACCCGTTGTCGAATGTGAAGTCGAGACCAGCTTCGACATGCACATTCTCAAACCGGATCTGGGATGAAACGACCGGTTGGTTGCTGGCGGTTTCCGGACGCAGGTTGAGATCAGCCAGAAGTCCCGAATCGGACGACAGTCCTTCCGGTGCCGTTTCCGCTGCAAATTCCACCCGCTCCGGCTGTTGCCCATTCCCGCAACCGACGCTTATCGCGACGGTCAGGATGAGCCAGAACTTTCCCTGAGAAACGGTCACCAGTCGATGCATTGAAGCCGCTCAGTGCGCCGGATGAGCCCGGCAGAAACGACGGTTCCCGCACACGGATGAACCATGCGCGGGAACCGCGAAGAATCACATCAACAGACTTCCCGGCCTCAAGGGGCTTAGAAGTCTGTGTTCACAGTGTCACCGCCGGAAGCGGTGGAGATGGCCATCTGAACGCCGACGGTGCGCGGGCTGGTCCCGCCGCAGCCCGTGTCCGGGCCTTTACCGATGTCGATGTTCTCGCTGAGGAACTTGACGGCGCCGTCCGCCATGATGCAGTGAGCCCCACCGGTGTGAGTGCTCGACATGCTCGTTCCGCGGGTGTCGTTGTCTCCGTAACCATGTGACTGGTTATCGGAATTGATCTTCTTGCTCATGTTGTTGACGGCCGAGACCGGCGAGATCCAGATGACGTTGCGGTTCATCCGGCTCGGTTCGGACTTGGTGTACCGCCAGTGATGATCTTCGAAGATCATGATCGTCTGGGACGTCCCGTCGGTGATGTCCGAGATACGGGCCGATCCGCGGTGCCAGAAGCAGCCGCGCCATTGCTGGTAGTTGTCCCAGTCAACGTTATAACCGGTCACCCATTCCGGGCTGGACCACTGGGCCCCGTTGATGCGGGCACACGGCGCATCGTGCCAGCCGGAGTTGACGAACCCGAGGTTCCCCACGTAGTCGGTTCGGGCACCCTTGTACCCGGTTCCGCCACCGCCACCACCGTCAGAGAATCCGCCGCGGTTGAAGTAGCAGAGCGCGCCGGGATTGCCTTCGTTGACCTTCGCTTGCGGGTTACTTGGGCACTGCAGAGCGGGAATCACGGTCATTGCCAGTTGCTGCACCTGGGCATTCCCATAGCCGCCACCGGTGGTGTAGCTGCCCCAGGGCGACGAAAAGGCCCCCAGGCTCGACAGCTGATTGAACAACGGTGCCTGATCGAGATACGGCAACGCCGCACTGATCCAGGAAATCGATCCCCAGTTGGGGTTGGTCGAAGCACCACTCGGCAAACTGATCAGTTGGATCGTACCATCAAAGCTGAGAGGGAACGTTCCGAAATTGTCATGATAGTTATGACAGGCCAATCCCAGTTGCTTGAGATTATTTCGACATTGAGTACGCCGGGCAGCTTCACGGGCTTGCTGGACGGCTGGCAACAGGAGTGCGATCAGGATTGCGATAATCGCAATCACGACCAGCAATTCGATCAAGGTAAACGCCGGGCGACCTTTCGCTCTCGATTTCAGCAAAGCGACCCTCCTTAATAAAAGAAGCGACAACAATCACAAACAGTTTGCCGCCGTAACAAACGACGACTCAACAATGACTGATTAACGCCCGCCGTGAGAACCACCGGGGCCCCTGCCGCCGGCTGGACGGCTCGAAGCGCCGCCATGAGCAGCCCCCGGTGCGCCCGGTGTGGCGTTGGGTCCGCCGCGGCTGCCGCTGTTATAAGACTGGTACGCGGTGTCTGTCGGCTCAGGAGCTTTGGGCGCGTTGGAGGAGGCACTGCTACCGCATCCCGCGAGACCAACGACTGCCAACAGCAGGAATGAAATCGAGCGCAAAGATCTCATTTGATGTTAATCCAGGTTGAATATGTCACCAGCAAAGAACCCTGGTGATGATAGGCAATCACGATTTGAATCGACTTTTCCTGTTGCTGCAATCGTGATCGGTGGAGTTACTGTCTTTTTTTCAAAAATTCCGCGGCAAGAAGTTGAAACACGGAACTTTTTACGTACGGCACAACCACCGGATCGGAAGTACACCATCAATCGACGCGCTGATCGAAAGCTTCGCGAATCCATAGAGGGGCCGTCTTCTGCAGATAGGCATGGATTGCCCGGATAAGCTGCTCATCGACATCCCGCGCGTTGGGGCGTTCAAAAATCTTGGCCTGCAGCAGTTTTCCCTCCAGAGCAATCCGGGAAATTCCGTCGGCTTCGGCCGTTCGCTGCAGCTTTCTCAGCACATCCGCCAAAGCCCAGCGCGCTTGCCAGTCGAACGGGTTCAGCTCGATGGCTTTCAGCAGCGCCTTCTCCGCGGCCTCCGGCTGCTGGGTCACCGAGAGCAGCCACCCCCGGAACCGCCAGAAGCGGCTGTCGTCTCCCGCTGACCCCGGAGCCTGTTTCAGGCTGCTGAGCACCACGTCAGTCCGCCCCTCAAAGACAGCCCGATCCAGCTTGAGCGCCAGAAGTTCCAGGTTCTGCGGGTACCGCTCCAAGGCTTTCTCGAATAACGCTTCCGCATCGGCGGACGTGGTCTCCGAGGCGAAGGAAGCAATCATCTCGCTGGCGGTCTGTTTGACGGCATAAACCGCCTGTGCGGCCGCCAGAATCTCGTTGTCCGGATCGGCCAGCCGCCAGCGCGTGGTTTGCGCCAGACCATCCGAAAAATTGAGTGTGTCCTTCATGATGAGGTACGTGTAGGCTTCCGGCGGCTCACAGCCCAGGCGGATCGATTCTTCCAGTTGCGCCACGAGTTTATGACGCTGCAATGTCAGGGCGTAGAAATAGATCAGCCGCTGACGGGGGAGGTCCGCGCGCGGTTGAATCCGGATCATTCGCAGCCAGGTTGCTTCGGCATCGAAGGGCCGGTTCAAGTCGGAGAACTGCATCTCCGCCCGGAACGCCAGCGCCTGCAGAGCGCCCTTATAAGTGTCAGACACGCTTCCGAGAGATTCCACGGCGAGCGGCATCTGCTTCAACTCAGCGGCGGCTTGCGCCAGGAAGACCAGCGCGTCATCATTCCGCGGCTCCCACTTGTGCCACGCCTGGGCCCGCGCGAGGAGTTCGTCCCACTTTTTCCGGCTCACGGCCTCACGGCATTGACGCTTGAACGCTGCGCGCTGCGACTGCGCCCAGTAGCGGTAACTCACCGGGACCGCGATCGCCAGGATCACCGCCAGTGTGATTCCATACGCCCACCATTCCCACCGGATGGTCTTCTTTCCCGAGTTCGGCGCGACCACCGGTTGCACGGGTTCGGAAGACGAAAGAGCCGTATTGGCTGCAGAAGAGTGTTGATCCGCCGGGACGTTCATATTTCTCAACGGTCACTCAAAGAGAGAATTCAGAGGCTGAACGTCGCGGCTGTTGCCATTCCCGGAATCTGCACTGCGGACGGGGGTTTCCGCGGATCGCGAGTTGAGTCCGTGATACTCCCTCAAGTATTGTGAGGAGGACAGCCTCCCCATGACAACTCCGTGCTCCACCTGACTCGAAATTCTTGTCGAGCGTCTTCAGGTGGAGCCCTGCGTCCGTGAACAGAGTGGGAATCATGCATTACCAGCAAGCTCTGGCATTGGCTCTGGCCTGCTCACTCGCGGGTTGCCACGCCGGTTCGACTTCTCCCACGCATCTCGAACGCGCCGAAACCGCCCTCGCCCGTGGCAGTCTCGTGGATGCGCAAACTTCGGCACGGGCGATTGCTGCCGATGATGCGGACTGGGGCCGCGGTCAACTGGTGCTGGCCGCCGTCGCTCAACGTTCTGGAGACTGGCAAGCGGCGCTGAAACATCTCGATGCCGTTCCCGATGATGCGTCGCCAGAGTCACTGTTTGCCGCCGAGCAGGCGATCGTCATTCGCCTCCAGCAGGGCCAGCTTCATCTCGCGACGAAGAGCCTCCAATATCTCTTGAACCATCGACCCGATGATGTCGTCCGCCGCCAAATGCTTGCGGATCTTTACACCTGGACCGGTCAGCGACGGCTCGCGGATCAGCAATTGGGGGTCCTGTCGAAAGCCAACGCCCTCGGTCCGAAACAGCTGGTCGTCTATACCGACTACGATCGGCGCGACCCCGACGACATCAAGACGCTGGAACAAGCCGAACACCACTCGCCGGGCGACCCCGCGGCGCAACTGGGCCTGGCGGTGATCGATCTTGCTGACGGAGACCGCCAACGGGCCCGCAAACGACTCGAGCAGGCCGTGGCCGCTGCTCCGGACCTCGCCACCGCGCAAGCGCAGCTCGGCGAACTCCTCGTGGATGAATCGCCCGCGGAGTTCCTGCAGTGGTATCGCCAATTGCCGGGCAGCCTGCGCGAACACCCGGAGATCTGGTACGTGCGCGGCCTGAAAACGCTGCAAGGCAATCATCCGCGCCTCGCCGCCGATTGCTTTGCCCAGAGCGCGATGGCCACACCGACTTCGTACCGGATGGTTTACAGATACGCGCT
>DASRYX010000666.1:0-5163 GCA_035686985.1 Planctomycetaceae bacterium
TTTCAGCATGATTTGGCACCGGTCGCGACCTGTGCCGAAGCGTGGCTGGGAGCGATTCGCGCGCTGGGACACGCCCCGAAATCCACGCGCCTCGTGCTACCGGCTCGCAATCCCGCCGGGCAATGGGTGCGTCTCGAGGAGACGCTGAGCTGGTTCCCGGATTCGCTGATGAACGTCCGCGACGCGGCGTTGCAGCAGTCGCTACGGGTTCGCTGTCGTCAGCTCATGACGAGCACGGCAGGAACCCCTCCGGAGTGTATGCGTAAGCTCAGCGAGCTTGCCGCCGAGGTGGCGTCGTTCCGGGTGTTGCTCACCGCCGCGGATTCGTTTGAAGTGACGGGACGCAGCGTGCTGACGATGGTCGCGCTCATCAACGGTCTGCAGTTTCTGAACGAATGGAAGCAGCAACCGGCACAAAATCGGAAGACGATTCAAGGCTGGACGAACGCCGTGCGGTGGCCGCTGCGGCTAGGCGATACGGACTTCCCCGACCATCGGCCGGGCGATTTCTGGCTCGCCGACCTCGCCGCCCGCACGTTCCGCGAAGGAACCCGGGCCCTCACGCAGAATTTTCAGCATCAGGCGAGCGTCAAGATTCTCGGGCCGCTGGTACTCGAGTTCGCGACGCGCAGTACGTTGCACAAACTTCTTGAAGGTGAATCGCTTGGCAAGCTGTTTCTTCCGCATCTGAAGTACGACGAGTGGCCGGGATTTGAAACGATTGTCGAAGACAGCGCGGCGAACAGTCTGCGGCGCGTGATTGCCACTGAACTTGTCGGCCAGGTAGTGGAGCGTCCGGACGGCCCGAGCGGCGTGGCGCTGTTGCGTCTGCTCGGACGCCTGCCGCAGTTGCCGCCCCGTTCTATCTGGGCAAGCCGCCTGTTCCTGGCCGAATTGCTGTGGGAACTGCTGGAAGGGGATCCACAACTCTTGAAGAAGTTGCTGGCCAATCAGCAGGTGACCACGGCGTTGTTCCAGGTCATGCCGATGCTCCGCGACTGGAAACTCGACGATCCCACGCCCGAGCAGATGCCGCTGCGGAACCGGCTCGCGGACGTCATGGCGTGTCTGGAAAGCTACGAGCAGTTCCGCCACCTGCAGACGTTGATGGACGTGGGACGTCCTGTGACCACCAGCCGGCGCGAAGCCGCGGTGCCTTTGAATTCCTGAGGTCCATCATGAGTCACTTTGAATCGGAAGTGCTGGCGGCGATCGCCGCGGAGCAACGTCTGCTGGTCGTGCAGGACGACGACGTCGGCTTCTACAAAAAGCTGTTGAACAAGCAGTCACAAACGGAATCGCCGCGGGCGCTGCTGATCTGGGATGACAACGGTCTCGATTCACAGACCTACAACGACCCGTTGCCGACCGACGCCGACCTTCCCGCGGCACTCGACTTTGTGATTGCTTTCAAAGGCCGCGGCATTTTTCTGTTCGATTGCACGACCGTCGATGTCACGCAAACCGAGGGGATCGCGCGGCGGTTTCGCAAACTCTCCGACAAACTCGCCCTTGATGACAACGTGCTATTGCTGGTGCTGACCGCGGAACCGTGGCCGGGAAGCTTGAGCAAGTATGTGACGCTCATCGGCGGCAGTAGGGAAGCATCGCCGGAAGCCGTGATGCCACGTCGGCCGGCGGTCACCACGAATGCCTATCGTGCGATCCAGAACCGGGCGGAGTTTGATACGCCGGAATGGCACGCGCGGATTCAGAACCTGACGATGGAAGAGCTTCAGGAGATCGTCAACGCGGGCGCCTACAAGGACGCTTACGACCGGATCGTCGAGCTGCGCGAGCTGTTGAAGAAAAGGTTCGCGAGAAAGACGGAAACGTTCAACGCCCTCTTTGCCGCCGCGGTGGCGCAGGTGCCTTGCGTGCTGATGGGGCCGCCCGGAACGGCCAAGGGGCACATGATCCGCTCGATGTGTGAAGGATTGGGGCTCGCGGCGCAGCCGGGGTCGAATGAGCAGGCCAGTCGCCGCTATTTCGAATATCAGCTCACGCGGTTCACGACGCCCGAAGAAATCTTTGGCCCCATTCATGTGCAGGAATTGATCGACCACCACAAATACCGGCGCGTCACCGAAGGGTATCTGCCGACGGCGCACGTGGCGTTTCTCGATGAGATTTTCAAAGCCAGCTCGGCGATTCTCAATACGCTGCTGTCGCTGTTGAACGAACGTGTCTTCTACAACGAGGGCCGCAGCGAACGCGTGCCGCTGACGCAGGTCTTTGCGGCGTCGAATGAGCCGCCGCAGGATGATTCGCTCAACGCGTTGTACGACCGTTTTCCGCTGCGGCTCAATTGCCCCGCTGTCGCCGATGACCATCTGCACGAGCTGATGGATCGCGCGTGGGAAGACGGTTTCGATCGCACGTTCGGCGGGACGGTGTCGGCGGTCCCGGTCGTTTCCTGCGCGAACGATCTCCGGTTGCTGCATCGCGTTTCCAAGTTCCTGTTTGGCGGACGGGTGACCGAATCGGGCAGCTCTCCCGGCGGACGCGGATTCAAAGTCGAATTCCTGCGTTGTTTCCGGGCGCTTCGGCACGAGGCGGCAATCTCCGATCGCAGCCTTTCCGCGCTCTACTCCTTCGCCCGCGCTTCGGCGTTGCTGGCAGGACGACAAAGCATGAACGCGGACGAGCTCGACGTGTTCCGACTCGTGCGCTGGGATCCGTCCGGCGAGCTCGACCGGTTCGTCGGAAATCTGAAGCGAGGCTACGGGGCATGACAGGCGCGCAGGTCAAGCCGCTCGTCCTCAAGCGGTTCACATTCTTCTCGCTGGAGTTTGCCGCCACACCGGTAACGACGTGGCGCGGCGAGCGCTTTCGCACCGTCTTGAACAAGATGTATCTGCCGTTCATCCGCTCGGGGTGGCCGGTCCCGCTGTCGTTTGTGCTGGATCTGTGCACACTGCTGTTGAACCCCGGGGCAATGCCGACCGACGGTGCCCGATGCGACACCGTGCCGCCGGAGTTCCGCCGCCTGATCACGTGGTATCCCACGGTCCTGCAACGGCTGCAGCAGCACCCCGTGTTTGAATCGATGCACACCTTGCTGGAAAGTCTGCCGGATGCGTCGCGGCAGGATCAGGCCGTCGCGGCGTTCCTGAACTTTCTCGTCGTCGGTGCCAGCGGCTTCGAGAACATTTATGCCTTCGACTCACGCGAGTTGATGCTCGAACAGGCGGCGATCACCGAACAGGGCATCAAGCTGGGCACGATCGGTTCTGACAAGAAACTAAAGACCGAGACCTTTCCGTTCCGCGGGTTGAAGCCCTTGCGGGAAGCGCCGGAAACGGTCGCCGTTCATGATGTCCTGTTGATGCTGTGCGAGTACTTCGAGACGCACCCGCTGGAAACGATCATCACGCCGGATCTGCAGCTTGTGCTGGAGATCGCCGCCCGCACGCGCAACGGCAAGGGCCGGGTCGATTACCGGTTGTTGAGCTGGCTGCTGGGACGTTCGCAGATCGAAGATGTGGAAACGCTGCCGCCGCATCCGCGGGTCGTCGAGGAGTTGCAGCCGACGAACATGCAGGAAGTGGAAGGACAAACCGGCGGCTACATCGATGTCGCGAAGAAGCGGTTTCGCGGCAGCGTCGGCGAGATTCTGCCTGCTGAGCTGAGCCTGTGGAATCACCGCGCGCTGACGCTACAGAAGTTTCTCAACGAGGGCGTGCTGACCTATGTCCGCGAGAACTTTGAATACGTCGACAATGAACTGCGGGTGCTCTTCTGTTTCGTGATCGACAATTCCCTACCGATGCGTCAGGCGCGTGAAGATGCTGCCGTGGAGTTGGGGAAGGGGCTGACCCCGTACATTCGCGCCCGGGCGCTGGCGGCACTGATGATGCAGGACATCGCCTCGTTCCTGCCGCGTGATGACGTGCGGGTTGATTGCGGCGTGTATCTTTGGCACCCGACCGCATCGACGGAAAAGGCCGGCGAATACACCTGTGCCGCGACACTCGATTTGTTTTCGTGGTCCCCTGAAGTCGCCCAGGACCGGCTGGCGTTTCTCCGGGGGCTGACCGCGCCGCTGCCCGAACTGTTCTACGCGCGGTTGACCCAGGAAGACGCCGAAGCCCGTCCGGAACTCGAGCCGAACCCATTCGAGTTCGTCGAGCATCGGCATCGCAGCCGTCACTACCATTGCCGGCATCTCGTCCTGCTGAGCAGTTCCACCACGGTCGATACGCTCGTCGATGCGATTCCGCCGCTGGGTCTCGATGCCGGTGACAGCGGACCCGATTCGATGCATCTGATTACGTGCGATGTCGACCAGGCGATTCTTGGCGTCGCGCGGGTCTCCGCGATGGATTACGGCATTGGCCCGGCGGGGTCGTTGTCCGGCCGATCGAGCGAACATCAATTGCGGTTCCAGTTCATCAACGCCGTGCTGCGGAAAGGCGCGGGAATGCCGGTCGACG
Source organism: Planctomycetaceae bacterium (assembly GCA_035686985.1). Taxonomy (GTDB): domain Bacteria; phylum Planctomycetota; class Planctomycetia; order Planctomycetales; family Planctomycetaceae; genus DSVQ01. Next base: position 4,437 of record DASRYX010000666.1, read on the forward strand.
ATGCTCATGACCTGCTGTGGGAGCAATTCTCATGAGCACGAAAGCCTCCGCCAAGCCGGTGTATCCGGTCCGCACCTTTGAATTCCGCGGACCCAAGCCGCTGATCGATTTTCTCGACACGACTCAGGCCGAAGCGGAGATGCGGCCGGGGTCGGCACTTTACGATCAGGCGCTGAACCGGATCTACCTGCATCAGTCGCGGACGCTATTCCTGCGCGTGCAGGCGCATCAGGATCTGATCGCGCGGCTCGAAGCGATGGCGCTGTCGAGCATGGGGGGCAAGCAGGGACGCATCCACGAAGATGATGTCGTTCCCGATGACGCCGCGGAGATCAGCATCGAACGCCTGCTGCGGATGCTCGCCCTCAAACCGGCGAAAGCGGGACGCCCGACCGGTTCTTTGCTGCTGGCGATTTGGAAGGGAACTCCCGAGACGCTGTGCGCAGTGATTGCGAACCTGTGGAACCTCGGCGCGGCCGGGATGGAGCTGGCATTTCTCCAAAGCTCGTCCCGACACAGCACACCGTCGCACCTGATTCGTGTCCACGGTCTCCGGCACGTCGATGCACTGCAGAGTTGGGTCGCAAGTGAAAAGGAGACGCTCGAGATCTATCAGCGCTCGGGACGCTCGCTCGGCAACACGGAGTACTACGTCCTCGCTGACTATCAGTTCCCGATCCCGTCGATGGATCGCCTGCTGCAGATCAACGCCGAGCTGGTGCTGATT
>DASRYX010000667.1:0-7521 GCA_035686985.1 Planctomycetaceae bacterium
CGCTATTGCCGTTTCTGGTCGGCGGCAGCGTGATCATCGAAGTGATCTTCAACATCCAGGGCATGGGATGGAAATCGTACGAGGCCATCCTGCGACGGGAATATGATTTTGTGATGACCACGCTCGTGCTGTCCGCCGTCCTGACGCTGGCGGGGATCCTGATTTCGGATGTGCTCTACGTGCTGGTGAATCCGCGGGTCTCGTTCGAGGCGGATCGATGACCAGCGCGACGGCACCCGATCAAAGTCAGGCCGCGGTCGTCTGGCGGCAGTTCCGCAAGCGCAAGCTCGCGGTGTTTTGCGCCGGCGTAATTGTGTTTCTCGTCACGATCAGCATCTGGGCGCCATTCCTCGCACATGATCGCCCGCTCTATTATCGCGGCGTGAACCGGTTCGAATTCCGCGAAGCCGTCCGCACACTGCGTGAGGTCGCCGGGCGTCTGCCGGTCACACCACCCGGCGCGACCGCGTCTCTCACGGACGAGAAACAATCGAAAACCTTGTGGACCGCGATCCGCCTGCAGCAACGGCAAATCCACGCCGTACTTCCCACCGCGAAACGGCCGTGGTTTGACCAATGGATCAATGACGCCCGGGCTGCGCAAACCGATGCGGCCGGGGCAGCGAAACTGAAAGAACTGCAGCGCACGCTGCGGAAAGAACTCGGCGGCAACGATATCGTAATCGAATCACAGGCGAGGTTCCCCGTTCTGGCATCGCTCGTCTGGTCGGACGTTTTCTTCCTGGTCTGGAGCATCGTGCTGCTGTCGTTTCCCCTGTGGACGCGGCTCGTCCATCGGACGATCCCCGAAGAACGACATCGTCGCCGGTGGTGGACCGAGTTCACGGTCTGGTGGATCGTTCCGGCAACCGCGGCGGTAATCTGGTGGTCGATTGTGCCAGTGCGGATTGATCGCACGAACTATAAGCAAGGCGTCCTCGCCGAGGAGGAATCGTCCGCAACAGCGCTGGTGGTTTACGAGACCGTGATGTGGCCGCCGGTGGCGTATGCCATCGATGAAGACAATCTCGCGTGGAAGAACGCGGCTCCGGCGTTGTTTCACACTGAGACCGACCGCCCGGCGTTGGGAAAGTGGGACGGTCCGCACTGGCTGGGGACTGATGAACTCGGCCGGGACGTGTTGTGCCGCATGTTATGGGGCGGACGCGTGAGCCTGTCCGTCGGCATCGTTGCCGTCGTGATTTACGTGGCGATCGGCATCATCGTCGGTGCGCTCGCCGGGTATTACCGCGGGGTGATCGATCTCTTCGTGTCCCGCGTGATCGAGGTCGTCATCTGCTTCCCCGCGTTCTTCCTGATTCTCACCATTGTCGCGTTCATCGGCCCGAGTCTGTTGAACATCATGGTAGTGATCGGCCTCACCGGATGGACCGGCATCGCGAGACTCGTGCGCGGCGAATTCCTGCGGCTCGTGGATCAGGAGTTCGTGCTGGCGGGCAAGGCGCTCGGCTATTCGCCCGCCCGGCTGATCTTCCGCCATGTTCTGCCGAATGCGCTCGCACCGGTGCTCGTCTCGGCCACGTTCGGTGTCGCCGGGGCGATTCTCACCGAGAGCGCGTTGTCATTCCTCGGACTGGGGATCAGCGTGCCGACGCCGTCATGGGGCGGGATCCTGTCCTCCGGACGGGAAGCGATCTTCCGCGCTCCGTGGATGATCTGGTTTCCCGGCCTCGCGATTTTCGTCACGATCACGTGTTACAACCTCGTCGGTGAAGCCCTGCGCGACGCAAGCGACCCACGGCTACGCGGTTCGCGATGACCTCTTCTCCGTCCCCCTCTCCCTGAGGGAGAGGGGGACGGAAGCGTTTATAACTTCCACGGGGCGCGATAGGCGCGGCTCACCATCGCCGCGGCGTCCGCATCATCCACAATCGTTTCATTCACCGGGTCCCACTGGATCTTTCGGCCCAACCGCGCGGCGATGTTGCTCAGATGGCACACTGTCGCGGAACGGTGACCAATCTCGACATCACAGATTGGCAACTCGCGGCTCTTGATGCAGTCGAGAAAGTTCTGATGGTGATTCTTCGACTTGTAAAGCCGTTCGGCATTATCGGCGAGTGATTCCTTCAGAATCTCACCCGGCGTGCTCACGATCTTGCTGCGATCGACGAAGATCTTCCCCTTCGCCCCAATGAAGGTGCAGCCGCCGGGAATGTCCTTCTGCAACTGGCCGACGATCAATTTCGTGCCGTTGGCGTAGGTATGCGTAATGCGGCACTCCATCGTGGTCTCGTACCAATTTTCGGGATGGAAGACGCCGGTGCCCTCGGTACTGACCGGGCCGCCGTGATCCATGCCGAGGCCCCACTGCGCGATGTCGATGTGGTGCGCACCGAAGTTCGTCATTTGCCCGCCGGAGTAATCCCAGAAGAAGCGGAACAGATAGTGCACCCGCTTGGCGTTATACGGGCGCTGGGGTGCCGGGCCGAGCCAGAGATCGTAATTGAGCTCTTTCGGCGGTTCGGAATCGGCAACCGGCGGTCCGGAAAAATTCGTACCGGGAAGGCCGACGAGGACTTCCTTGATCTCGCCGAGATGCCCGTTGCGGACGTATTCGCACGCCTGGCGGAAGCGGTCATCCGAGCGTTGCTGCGATCCGGTCTGCACGATCCGCTTTTCGGCCCGCGCGACGTCCACCATCCGGCGGCCTTCGGCGATCGTCAGCGACAGCGGCTTCTCGCAGTAGACGTCTTTCCCGGCCTGACACGCGTGAATCGTGGCCAGCGCGTGCCAGTGATCCGGCGTAGAGACGACCACTGCGTTGATGTCTTTCCGTTCGAGCATCTTGCGGTAGTCTTCGTAACCCTCGGCTTTGTGCCCCTTGCCTTCGAGCAGCTTCACGGCCTTTTCGACGCGCGAGCTGTCGACATCGACGATCGCCGCGGGTTGCACACCTTTGCCGAGGAATGCGTTGAGATTGCTCGTTCCCTGACCACCGACGCCGATGTGAGCGGTGACGATCCGCTCGTTCGCGCCGAACGCCCGCGCCGGAATGATGTAGGGAGCAGCGAACGTCGCGGTCGCGGCGGCGAGGAAGGAACGACGGGAAACACGCGGTGTGGTCATGGTGCTGTGTCCTTCGTGGAGAATCGTGACGCTCGATTAGACAGAAATCGTCCCAGGGATCGCAATCCCTGGGCTTCCGGTTTGACGGTTGCAGGTTGATTGCACACGATGCTGCACATCCCTCATTCCGGAGACGCATCATGCCGCTGGATTTTCACAAGCTTCCGTTGCCCACGTCGTTTCTCGAACCCGCGGCGACGGTGGGTCCTGCGACATTCGCGGCGTTTCTGGAAGGCCCGGCGGTCGGGGCGAACGGGGACGTGTATTTCACGGATATTATCAACAACCGCATTCTGAAACTCGATCCGCCGACGGGGCGGTTCACCGTGTTCCGTGAGCCGAGCGGTCGCACCAATGGATTGCTGTTCGACAAGCAGGGGCGGTTGCTCGCATGTGAAGGAAACGAATTCGGCCCGAACGACGGCCACCGCCGCATCACACGCACCGATATGACCACCGGGAATGTGGAGATCCTCACCGACAAGTATGAGGGCAAGCGATACAACGCACCGAACGATATCGCCGCATGTTCCAACGGGCAGGTCTTCTTCACTGATCCGTGTTACGGTGACCGCGCGACGATGGAACTCGATCACGAATCGGTCTACCGCATTGACACCAGCGGCACGGTGACGCGCGTGCTGTCACAGCCGCAGATCGATCGCCCCAACGGAATCGCGCTCAGTCCGGATGAGCGGACCATGTACGTCGTCGACAGCTGCCCGGTGCTCGGCCGCAATCGCAAGATCTGGGCGTTTGATCTTTCCGCCGCGGGGACATTGTCGAATCAACGGCTCGTGGTCGACTTCGCACCGGGTCGCGGCGGCGATGGAATGTGTGTCGATTCCCAAGGGCATCTCTACATCGCGGCGGGGATTCACCGGCCGCGTGGCCCGCATGAGACGGCGGATGTACCGCCGGGGGTCTACATCTTCAGTCCCACCGGCGAATGTCAGGGGCGGATTCCGATTCCGGAAGACGTGCTCACCAACTGCACCTTCGGCGGTCCGGGTTTGAAGACACTCTACATCACCGCGGGCAAGACGCTATTTCAGGTGCGCGTGGCGATTCCGGGGTGGGTGGTGCATCGGAAGTGATGATGATCGCTTCGCGGTTTCGCGCCGCGTAGGAATGTTGCCACAGTGACAGCGTCCGCGTGGTACGCGAAACCGCGAAGCGGTTAAAGGCTGAAAAACTTCCATGTCTTCAGGAAGTAATAGATTGCGAGCGAAAAACCGACGACGATGACCGTCCAGCGGACGACACGGCGGTCCATCCGGCGGGCCAGCATCGCACCACCGACACCGCCGAGGACGGCCGCGATCGCCATCGGAATCGCGAATCGCCAGTGAACCTGTCCTTTCACGATGAACAGCGCTGCCGCGAGACCGTTGATGCAGGTGCCGAACAGCGACTTGAGCGCATTCATGCGGTGAATATCGGCGAGGCCCATCATCGCGAGAGCGCTCAACATCAGGATGCCGATGCCCGCGCCGAAGTAGCCGCCGTAGATGGAGACGAGCAGCTGAAACGCGGCGATCACCATCATGGTGCCCACCGCCGGTTCCGAATGTGGCTGACCGATGCCGGTCTTCTTTGCGATCCACGGCTGGATCGTGAACAGCGTCGAAGCCGTCAGAATCAGCCACGGCACGGCATATTTGAACGATTGCGCCGGCATCGCCACGAGGAGATATGCGCCGATCAATCCGCCCGCGATCGACGGCGGCAGCAACCACTTCAACCACCGGCGGGTACCAACGAAATCGCGTCGATAGCCCCACATTCCCCCGATGGAACCCGGTAGTAGCGCGACGGTGCTCGTGGCATTGGCAGCCACGGCGGCGACGTCACTTCCGCCCAGCGACCAATCCAGCGCGGGGAACGTCAGCAGCGTGCCACCGCCGGCGACCGAGTTGATCGCCCCCGCCACAAACGCTGACAGACACAACCAGAAATCTTGCATCAACAACTTTCAACGGCAGCTTCTGCCGGTGTTCGTCACAGTTCTCAGGGTTTGCGAGCGATCATCGTAGATTCTGACTCGCTTCGCCGACACTCACCCGGCGCGCTGCGCAGATTCCGCGGAAGAATTCGTCGGCCCTCATCGAACGCGGCAAGCGACCGTATCGCGTAACTCCCGTTCTCTACGACAGTTCGGCAAAGCACAAGAAGTCCCCGTTCTGTGCGCAACCTCGTCTCGACACATTTTGTTCCAGACTTTAACATTTCCGCGCTCGTCATGGGCTCGCATGAAGCGGTCCCGCGTCGAGATTGTTCCCTTCTGGCGACCGATGCGGTTTCCCGTCTCGATCCGCCTTTCGGTGTTCCGTTCTTCAACCAGGGATCGGTTGAATGCGCACCACAACGTGGTTGTTGCCTGTGGGCCTGTTGCTCGCCGTTATCAGCGGTTGCTCGTCATCGCGCTTTGGCCTGGCGAAATCGGAAGCCCCGGCGAAGAAGCCCAAAGACGCCGACGTCGTCGAGTATGGCAACCCCTGGAAGAAGCCGAAAAAAGACGAGCCGGTTGAACCCAAAGAGCTGCCGCCGGAACTGGCGAAGCTCAAGCGCGAACGGCTTGAAGCGAAAGACCAGCAGCCCGACGTGACCCCTTGGCTGAAGAACGCGGCGGTGGCCGAAAGCAAAGGCGAACTTGGCGCGGCGAAAGAGCTTTACAAGAAGATCCTCGACAAAGATCCGAACAACTCCGAAGCGCATCATCGCCTCGCGGTGATTGCCGATCAGCAGCAGGATCCGCAAACGGCTGATGTCCATTATCAGACGGCGCTGAAACTCAACCGCAAAGATGCCGACCTGCTCAGCGACATGGGGTACTCGCTCTATCTGCGTGGCAAGCTGACCGAAAGCGAAACCCGGCTCAAGGAAGCGCTCGAAGCGAATCCGTATCACCGCGGTGCCCACAGCAATCTCGGACTGGTCTACGGCAAGCAAGGAAAGTACGACCAGGCCCTGGCCGCATTCCGGCAGGCGGGGACCGAATCCGATGCCCAGCGCAACATGGCGCAGCTCTTCCCGAACGGCCGACCGGGTGGCAACAACACCCCTGCGGGAGCGAACGTCGCCGACAATGCTTCGCGTGCCCCAGCGATGCCGAGCGATATCGACCAGCAGCTTGCGGGCGGATCGATGAACGACATCCGCCAGCGCATGCAGCAGGAGCGTGACGCCGCCGTGCGGGCGCGGCAATCACAACAGCAGCGTGAAAATCGACCGGAGTTCAATGATCTCGAGCAGCCGCCACAGATGGCGAGCCGCGGCAATCCCCCCCCTGCTACGGGGATGACGAACGGCAATCCGGCGATGAATGCGAACCCCGCATGGCCGCCGGTCTCGACGACGCCACCGGCGACGTTTAATGCCGGTCCCAACTCACCGATGAACCCGGCGATGACCAACAACGCCCCGCCGACCGCGACCAACGTGGCCAAGCCGGCGGAGACCAACCCGTTCTGGTCCGGGAATCTTGGTAGCAACTTCGCGGCAACGCCGACCTCCACAACGCCGATGAATCCGAACCCGGCGTTCGCTCCGAACGTGAACGCGCCCGCGAACTCGTTCGCTCATGCGCCCCCGGGTGCCGGAATGCCGACACGCAATCCGCTGTCGGGTGCTGATTCCGCCGCGTGGACGGGCAATGACTTCGCCGGTGCAGCCGGATCCACCAACGCGTTTGGCAACACCGACCACGGTGTGCAACCGGCGGGATTCAATGATTTCGCACAGCCGAACGGCGCCGTGAACCCTGGCCCGGGGACGATGAACGACGCCAGCCGCATGGCGGCTCAGATGGCGATGGCGACCGGTCCGGGCGGACTGTTGCCCGTGGTGACTCCGGGTCGCGGAGCGGTGTCGATGCCGCAGAACAACACTTCAAACGGGGTGAAGTGGGCCTACGGTGAAACGAGCGGCACGCCGAATCGCAACGTGGAAAACGCCGTTTGGTCGCAGCAACCGGGCGCTGACCGCGCCGTGCCGGCGTCGAACACTAACGGGATGAGCTTGGCTCCCGCGCAGCCTTGGGGCGATTTCCAATCACCGGCCCCGGCGGGAATCAACTGGAACGAATCGGCCAACAACACGGGGGCGACGCCGCCGCCGTGGAGTTCGAATCCGCCGGCGGGGAACGGGAACACGAATGCGTCCGTGCCGGCCTGGCCCGGTAACGGCAACAATGCGGCACCGCCGTCCGGCGCTTCGTCCCCGGACGCTTACCGCTGGAACGACTTCCCCGCGAATGGAAATGGCCGTTCGAATGACGCGATGATGAACAACACGCCGGACGGCGGATCGACGACGATTCCGAACTGGCCGTATGCGCCGTCACGGCCGTAGTGACTGTTGATTCAGACATGAAAACAAAGAGCCCAGGGAACGCATTCCCTGGGCTTCTCGTTTTGATCGGGAGTGTTG
>DASRYX010000668.1:0-6269 GCA_035686985.1 Planctomycetaceae bacterium
GGCGATATTTTCCCTCGGGGACATCGCGGCCGGCTGGTTCGAGATAACGCGCATCCATGTGCCGCTTCGGCGGGGCGGGCAAGACCGGCAGAATCGCCTGATTCGCGATGCCCTCGGCGGCAACGAAATACCGCTCCATCAGCACCGGCGGCAGCGACAGCACATCGCCGATGTTGTCGAAACCGTAGCCGATGTCATCGGTCGGGAAATCATCCGCGGGGTTAAAGTCGACGCCAATGAGATCGCGAATCGTGTTGTTGTACTCGGTCCGGTTCAAGCGGCGGACGGTCACGCGACCGGGGTCGGGTTTCGCCTTGCGGTCGGCGTCTGCGTAGATGGACCGCACGAGTTTGCCAAGGGCTTCGACTTCGTCCTTCGTCGGCTGCGGCTCTTCTTCCGGCGGCATCTCCCCGCTTTCGATCCGCTTCAGAATCGCCATCCACGTTTTGCGGCCGCGGACCAGCGACTCAGTGTCGGTGTAGCGTTGCAGCGTCAGGCTGCCTTCCGCTTTCTGTTCGTTATGACACCGGGCGCAATGCTTGTTCAGAAACTCGACACCCGCGGGAGCAAACGCCGGGGCCTCATCCGCGCGCAGGGGCTCTGTGGCGACAGTGATGCCGAGACAAAAGACGAAAAATAACCAGCGGGACAGCATGTCGGCAGGCTCAAGCGGGCAGGCAACGAATCGGTAGGCGTCAATGCATAGTACTTCCCCCAATGACGACCGTCCATCCCAATCACCGCAATTCCTCAGCAACGACAGCCCCCGAAAGTCGCGATATGATACGCCGACTAACCGTTCACACATCGAAGGAGATCGTCCGGTGCCAGTGGTGACAGCGGCTGCGTTGACAGCGTTTTCAGAAGATCTGTTTCGCACCGTCGGGTGTGATGAAGTCGGGGCGAAGGTCGTTGCGGAAAGTCTCGTGCAGGCGAATCTCCGCGGGCATGACTCGCACGGCGTGATGCGGATTCCATTCTACATCGGCAAGCTCAAAGACGGGGGCATGGATCCGGCCGCGCGGTTAACGGTCGAGAAGGAAACGCCCGCGTCACTGGTGTGCGACGGCGGATGGGGACTCGGTCAGGTTCTGGCGCGGGATCTCACCGAACGGCTGATCGCGAAGTGCGAGGTGACCGCGATTGCCTGCGGGACACTGAAGCGGTCGACGCACATCGGCCGCCTCGGAGAGTACGCCGAGATGGCCGCCGAACACGGTTTCTTCTCGATGATCGTCGCGAACACCCACGGCGCTGCGCAGCGCGTCGCCCCCGTCGGTGGCAAACGCCCGCGGCTGGGCACGAACCCGATCTGCATGGGGATGCCGGGTGGTGAGCACGGTCCCTTCATTTTCGACATCGGCACGAGCGCGACCGCGGAAGGGAAAGTTCGCGTCAAAAAGATTGCCGGGCTCCCGGTGCCGCTGGGTTGGGTGCTGGATCCCGAAGGCAATCCGACGACCGATCCGAATCAACTGTATGGTGACCCGCCGGGAACGATTCTTCCGCTGGGGGGCGATCAGGCTTACAAAGGCTTCGGCTTGGCGTTCATGATCGAGATGATGTGCGGCGGGCTCTCGGGCGGGCAATGTGCGTATCCGAATCCGCCCCCGCCGGTTGGAAACTGTGCGACGTTCATCGTGCTTAACCCGGACTTCTTTGGTGGCAAGGATCACCTGCTGAAGGAAGCGCACAACCTCGAAGCCTACGTGCGCGGCGTTCCGAAGATCGACGGTGTCACTGAAATCTACCTGCCCGGTGATCCCGAGCGGAAAGTCATGGCGATCCGGTTGGAATCCGGCATTCCGCTCGACGACGGCAACTGGAAGGCGCTCGTGGATCTCGCGAAGCAGCTCGGAGTGGCGGTGCCGGCGGTGTAATCGCTCCGGGATTTGTCGGGTCCGCTGTGCGGACCACTTCGGTGGTACACGAAGATTGGTCCGCACAGCGGACCTTACGCTCGACTGTTCTTAGCGGGCTTGCAGCAGCAATGCGCGTTGGTTGAGATAGTCGAGAATCGCATCGCCGGGGTTGCGGCTGGTGTCGATCACCACGCGCTCGATGCGGTTGCGCTGACAGATCGCCGCGAATTCATCTTCGAAGCGTTTCAGCGCGGCGAGATAACCTTTGCGGATGTCCTCCGTCTGCGTGAGCATCTCGTCGGGCGATTCCAGTCCCTGAAACTTGATCATGCCGTCGAGATCGAACGTCAGCTCGTGATGATGCAGCACCTGGAACAGGACGACTTCGTGCCGGGCGTAGCGTAACCGCTGTAATGCGGGTTCCAGCGCCGCGAGATCGGTAAAGAAGTCGCTGAAAATCATGATGATTTCGCGGCGGCCCATGCGGCCCGCGAGTTCCACGAGACACTCCGGCATCCGTGTTTTTTCGACCGGCGTGACTTCGTCGAGATGCTGCGTGAGTTTCACTACCTGCGTGAGCGTGCTGCCCGGCGGCACGTAGCCGCGGACCTGGTTGTCGAAGGTGGCGAGTGAAACCTTGTCGTGCTGCCGAACCACGGAATACGCGAGCGTCGTGGCGAGTTGTTCGGCATAGAGCAACTTCTGCTGGCGACCATCGCCGTAGCGCATCGAGGCGCTGATATCGAGCAGGAGATGGCAGACGAAGTTCGTCTCCATTTCATACTGCTTGATGAAGTAGCGTTCGCGCTTGTGATACAGCCGCCAGTCGATGTGCTTGGGATCATCGCCGACGACATATTCGCGATGCCCGGCGAACTCGACCGCGAACCCCGCGAGCGGCGATTTGTGCCCGCCTGCCAGCGACCCGAGCACCAGCCCGGCCGGCTCGATGGGACGGTCCGCCGTGCGCTGCAGCACTTCAGGATCGAGATAACGGGAGAGGACACTCGCAGACACAATGTCGATCCTATCAGAGACCTGTTTAGCCGCGACCCGTGAGGGGAGCGCTCTGTTGCTGCGAAAAGCGCTCCCCTGGCGGGTCGCGGCTAAACAATTACTTCGCACCCACCAATGCCGGGCGCGTGTACTTCTTATCCGCCGGGAGGTTTTCCATCAGCATGCTGATGATCTTCTCGCTGTTGACCCCCGCGGCCTGGGCGGCGTAATTCGGTGCGATACGGTGACGGAGCGTGCCGGGCGCGATCGCCTGCACATCGCCGATCGTCGCATGATAGCGCCCGTACAAGACCGCCCGCGCCTTCGCACAGGTGACGAGCGTCAATACGCCGCGCGGACCGGCCCCCCAGCTCACCCACTTGTTCACGAAATCGGGCGCTTCGGCCGTCTGTGGACGCGAGGAACGGACGAGCGTCCACGCATAACCGAGAACCTGATCGCTTACCGGGACTTTGGTGACGAGCTTCTGAAACTGAACAATGTCCTCCGCTGACAGCACCGGGTTGATCACGCCCTGCTGCCCCGAGGTCACCCGCCGGGCGACTTCCCATTCGTCATCGCCCGTGGGGTAGTCAACGCGGATGTGCAGCAGGAAGCGGTCGAGCTGCGCTTCCGGCAGCGGATACGTCCCTTCGTGTTCCAACGGATTCTGCGTGGCGAGCACGAAGAACGGATCGGGCAGTTTGTGGACTCGTCCGCCCGCGGAGACCTGCCGTTCCTGCATCGCTTCAAGCATCGCCGCCTGGGTCTTTGGCGGCGTTCGGTTGATTTCGTCCGCGAGGATCATGTTGGCAAACAACGGCCCCGGCAGGAAGCGGTATTCTCGTCCGCCGGTTTCGAGGTTCTCCTGAATCACGTCCGTCCCCGTGACATCGCTCGGCATCAGGTCCGGGGTGAACTGGATGCGTTTAAACGACAGGTGCAATGCCTGCGCGAGCGAGCTGACCAGAAGGGTTTTTGCCAGGCCGGGCACACCTTCGAGCAGCGCATGCCCGCGGGCAAAGACCGCGATCAGGACCTGCTCGATGACGTCAGGCTGACCGACGATGACCTTCGCCAGTTCATCCCGCAAAGCGTTGTATGCTTTCTCGCAGCGCTGCACCGCAGCAACATCGTCGGCGGAGAGTGTGTCGCTCATGATTCATTTCCGATGGTAGTGATTCAAGACACCCACGGTTGAGAAACCCGTGGGTGTCCATGTAGTGAACTAATCAACGCTTTGAAAGTACCGTTTCAGACGCTCTTCATACGCGCGGGGTGATTTCTGCTGCGCCCCAGCACGAATCGATCGCCGTAACTCGGGCGGGAGTTTCGCGAACCATGGTTGGTCCTCGAATTTTCGTGCGGCCGCATCGGCGTCCCCGTCCCGCTTGCCCGCCTTACTGTCGCCGAGATCGGTCTTCTCGGGCTGCTTGTCGATCGCGCCGTCCTTCACCGGAGCGTTCTTGGACTCTGCGGTTTGCTTCGGACCATTGAAGGCGGTGCCGGGCGTTCCGTCGGGCATGGGCGAGGATGGCGAATTGGCCTGTTGACTGGGTGGTGTCGACGTGTTGTTCGGATTGGGTGTGGACTGCGGTTTCGCGCCGGGCGGCAACTGCTGCGCGGCCTGCATTGCGGCTGTGGCTTCCGGACCCGCAAGCAGTTGTGCGGTCAACTCCGGTGACTGCGGAACGAAACCGGTGTCGCCCTGACCGGGTTCCGAAGCGGGCTTGCCGCCTTCGCCTGCCGCTTCACCAGGTTGACCGGGGGCATCGTCGGACGGCGTCCCTTCACCCATCGGTGCGCCTTCACTGGCCGCAGGCTTTCCATCAGACTCTTGCGGTGCCGGCAATGGCTTGAGTTCACCCACAGGCGGCTTCTCTCCGGCCATTGCTGCGGCTTGCTGCGAGGACGGCAAAGCGGCGGCCATCTGCAGGGCCTGACGCAACGGTGGGTTGGCCACTTGCTGCTGCCCCGAGACCTCCGCCGCGCCTTGACCGGTTGCGCGTTGAGCCTCGGCGAATTCCGCCGCGGCCTGAGAGGCCTTTTCGGCATTGAAGGCTTCCGGGTTGGATGGTTCGACGCCCGGTGCCATGCCTTCGGCAAGAGCCCGCTGCTCATCGAGCATCGTGGCCGCGTCTTTCTGCTGAGCGGCGAGGGCCGCGAGTGCTTCCGCGACGGACTGATCACGTCGCACCTGTTGTTCTTTCGCGGCGAGTGTGGCCGCGGCCCGTTCGAGTTGCCGCTCGGCCGACATCGCGGCGGCCACTTGATCGCCAGCATCGGAATTGGCCATCGCCCCGCCCGTCGCCGCGGCTTCGGCGGCTTCAATTGCTTCAGTTGCCACCGGCTCCAGCATCGCCGTTTTCTCCGCGAGGGCATCGGCTTGTTTGGCTTGCTTGGCGAGTTCCGCCTGTTGTTTCTTCGCCAGGTCGGAAAGAGTGGCCTTCAAATTTTTCTCCGCTTCGGCGAGCTTCTTCTCGGCCTGCTGCTGAGCGGATTTCGCCGCATCGGGTTGACCGGCTGTCAGTTCGCTGGCCGCATCGGCGCCAGCTTCGGCGGCGTTGCCGAGCGATTCCGCCGCTTCGGGGGCATCCGGACCGGCCAGATCTTCGGCCGCACGAGCAGCTTGTTCCGCGGCTTTCTGCGCTGCGACATCGGGGGTCGCCGTCGGCGCGGCTTTCATCGCAGATTGGGCCTGTGTTTCTGCGAGTTTCGCCGCCTTGTCGAGGGCCGCATCAACCTGTTTCTGCGCGGACTGGGCATCGGCAATCTTCCCGTCGAACAAGTCTTTGGCAGCTTTCGAAGCCGCCGCTTGCGCCTCATCAAGTGCTGCCTTAGATTCTTGACCGTCGGCCTGGGCGGCGGCGGCTTCCGCCAATTCCGCGACCGCCTGCTGTTGAGCGGAGGCTTTCAACGGCGTCGCCGCAGCTCCGTTCGCGAGATCATCAGCGGCGTTGTCCGCGATCTGCTGAGCTGCCTGAGCCTCGGCAATCTGCTCGGTCAGAGCCATCGCTTTCGCCGCTTCGGGACGACCGGACGCCTGTTGCTGCAATCGTGAGGCTTCCGCCGTCTTCTTCTGCGCGGCTTGCAGTTGGGCCATCTGCTCGGCGAGGGACACCGTCGGGCCGTTCAGCGCGTCTTCGACCGCGTCGCGGGCGGCGGCCAGTTCCTCGGCCTGCGCCTGACTTTCTTTCGCCAAGGCGAGAGCCGCCTGACGGACTTCCTCACGCAGCTGTTGAGCCGCGGCGGACAGTTGCTTGGCCGTGTCCTTGGCGGCTTCCGCACCCGCGGTTGCCGACTTCGTGGCCTCTTCGGGAGACGCGCCGTCCTTTGCGGCGGCTTCGAACTGGTCGCCGGCTTTCTCGGCCGCAGCGGATGCTTCTGCGACAGATTTTGCAGTCTCCGGCG
>DASRYX010000669.1:0-8452 GCA_035686985.1 Planctomycetaceae bacterium
GCGTGAACCCGTTCCGCCTCGAGGGGCAGAAGAGCATCATGTTCCGCGTGCTCGAGGCCCTCGAGTGGCAGGCCCCGGACTGGATCGTCGTCCCCGGCGGCAACCTCGGCAATTCGAGCGCCTTCGGCAAAGCCTTCGCCGAGCTGAAAGCCCTCGGCTTGATCAACAATATCCCGCGACTCGCCGTGATCAATGCCCACGGTGCGAACACGCTGTACCGGCTCTACGAACAGCAGGGCCTCCTTTGGAACGGCGGCCGGACCGATGATGCGAAGATCGACGCCTTCTTCACCGCGATGGATCAGGAACAGCGTCGCGCTTCGACGTTGGCGAGTGCCATCGAAATCAACCGCCCGGTGAATCTGAAGAAGTGCCTCCGCGCGCTCGACACCTGCAACGGCGTGGTTCGCGAAGTCACCGATCAGGAGATTCTCGACGCAAAAGCACAAGTCGGTGCGGGCGGTTTCGGTTGCGAACCGGCCAGTGCTGCGAGTGTTGCCGGGGCCAAACGGCTGCGTGCCGAAGGCGTGATTGCTCCGAGTGATCGCGTCGTCTGCATCCTCACGGGTCACCAGCTCAAAGACCCCGATGCCACCGTGGCGTATCACTCCGGCAACAGGGAACTCTTCGAACAGAAGCTCGCGAAGCAAGGCGTGAAGACCGCCGAATATGCGAACTCGCCCGTCGTCGTCGAGAACAATCTGCAGAAGATCATCGAAGCGCTCGGCGTCTGAGATTCTGCCTTGGTGTGCCACTGGCTTTGCCAGTGCCTTCGCCTTATGGTTGCGAATCCACTGAAAGGAAAAGAGCACTGGCCGAGCCAGTGGCACACAACCGGAGGCTGGGACCAGATGACTGAGTCTGCTGACACAGGGCCTGATCCCGCGCTGCTCGCCGCGTTGCAGTTGATGCTCGTCAATGGCATCGGACCGCGGATGTGGCAATCGCTGCTCGAGGCGTTCGAAACTCCGGCGGGCGTGTTGACGGCGACATCGGATCAACTGCAGCAGGTCAACGGCGTCGGCCCGAAGCTCGCGGCGGCGATTCGCAGGAGTGATCCGGCCACCGCGCTCGACGAATGGCACGCGTGTCAGCGCGACGGCGTGAAGCTTTTTCTCCGCGGCAACGACGACTATCCCGGCGGATTGTCCCGCATTCCCGATCCGCCCCCGGTGCTCTACTGTCGCGGTGATTTGCGGCCGGCGGATGAACTCGCCGTGGCGATCGTCGGTTCGCGGCATTGCACAGCGTACGGTCGGCAAACCGCGGAAAAGCTCGCCGGGGCGCTCGCGCGAGCCGGCATCACCGTCGTGAGTGGACTCGCCCGCGGCATTGATGCGTGTGCCCATCAAGGCGCCCTCAACGCCGGTGGTCGTACGCTCGCCGTCTTTGCGACGGGATTGCAGACGATCTATCCCCCGGAACATCGCGATCTCGCCGCGGGAGTCGCCGCGAACGGTGCGCTGCTGACCGAATCACCGCTGGGGCAACAGCCGTTGCCAGGTTTGTTCCCGCAGCGCAATCGCATCATCGCGGGGCTATCGCTCGGCGTGATCGTCATCGAAGCCGGCCGCGCGAGTGGAGCGCTGCACACGGCCCGGCATGCGATGGAGCAGAACCGTGAAGTCTTCGCCGTACCCGGTCGCATCGACAGTGAACACAGCTTGGGTTGCCTCGATCTGATTCGTGACGGGGCAACCCTCATTCGCGGTGTGGAAGATGTTTTGTCCGCACTGGGGCCGCTGACCAATCCCATTCCCAAAGCCGCGGTGCCGGAAGAAAAGATCCATCATCCCGCGGAGCTGCTGCTCAGCGACCAGGAACGCGCGATCCTGCAGCACGTGTCGTCGGAGGCACTCTCCGTGGATGAAGTCGTGCGGGCCGCGGGGATGGAAACGAGCCGCGTGCTGACGACCCTCACAGTTCTCGAAATGCGCCAACTCGTGCGACGGCTACCGGGCGGGTTTGTCGCACGGCGATAACTGTTTAGCCGCGACGCGCCAGCGGAGCGCGCTCCGGAACACACAACACAGCGATCCCCTGCGGGTCGCGGCTAAACGATCACATCCACGTGAGATCCCACGTTTCGCCGTTCTTCGCGTGATTGGCGTCGATCGTCTTCAAGCGGAACGAGATGCCGTTCTCTTTGACGTCCGCGAGGACCCAGCCGTTGGGCTTGCCGGCACCGAAGACATACGCCACCGGCGGCAGGTTGATGAGATGCATCCCGCTGCGTTCGTATTTGGCCCAGTCATGCGAATGGCCGAAGATGAACGCCTTGACGTGCTTGAACGACGAGAGCAGTTCCATGAATTCTTGGGTGTCGCGGATGCCGCCCCAAGCCTTGCCTTCGGGCGGCGGATCGTACTGCGGCGTGTGATGCGACATGATGATTGCGGGCTTGTCCGACCGTGCCGCGAGGGCTTTCGCCAGCCACGCCCGTTGCTGCTCGCCGATCTCGCCGACCGTCACATTCACCTCCCGTAGCGAATCGAGCAGGAACCAGTTCGCGTGCGGCGATTCCAGAACCGTGATGTGCTTCGATTCGAGCAGCGGCTGTTCGGGCTTCTGGTTCTTCAGCGCCGCATAGAACGGACCGCGGTCGTCATGGTTGCCCATTGTCATATGGAGCGGATAACCAGCCTCGGTCAGCGGCGCGAGGCAGTTGGCGAAATTCGCATAATCCGCGGGCAGGCCTTTCAGATACGCACAGTCGCCATTGATGATCACGCCCGCCGGACGCACTTCCGTCGCGAGGACCTCTTTGACAACCTGTTTCAAGTTGCTCGTCATGTTCGTGTCGCGCGCGACGACTTCCGGCGATTCCGGAATGTGCGTGTCCGACAACAATGCGAAGAGATTCGGATTCGCGTTTTGTTCCGCAGCCCACGCGGACTGCCAGACAAGCAATCCCGCGGCGGCCGCGGTGCTGTGGGCGAGGAACGAACGGCGGGATAACGGAGCGGTGTGCAGCGGCATGATGCGGTTTCCGATGTCGAACGTTTAGCCGCGACGCGCCAGCGGAGCGCTCCCCTGCGGGTCGCGGCTAAACAAGACGGTTACTCCGAGAACGCGGCGTCGAACGCCCGGGCGGACGGCGCGAAGTCGACGTTCTTCACGTACTGGCACGATTCGCGGGCACCGTGTTCGCGGTCCATGCCGGAATCTTCCCATTCGACGGAGAGCGGACCTTGATACTTCGCGGCGTTGAGGGCGCGGATGATTTCCTCGAACTGCACGCCGCCGCGGCCGACGCTGCGGAAGTCCCACCCGCGGCGCGGGTCCCCGAACGACAGATGGCTCGAGAGAATCCCACTCTTGCCGTTGAGCGTGACCTTCGCGTCCTTCATGTGGACGTGATAGATGCGGTCGGCAAACGCGCGGATGAATTCGACCGGATCGACACCCTGCCAGATCAGGTGGCTGGGATCGAAGTTGAAGCCGAATTCCGGACGGCGTTCCAGCGCCTGCAGCGCGCGTTCGGTGCTGTAGATATCGAACGCGATTTCGGTCGGGTGAACTTCCAACGCGAACTTGACGCCGCATTCTTGGAAGACGTCGAGGATCGGATTCCAGCGGTCCGCGAGGAGTTGAAAGCCGGCATCATACATCGCCTTCGGCGTCGGCGGGAAATCGTAGATCAAGTGCCAGACGCTGCTGCCGGTGAACCCGTTCACAATACCAACGCCGAGCTTTTTCGCGGCGCGGGCGGTGTTCTTCATTTCTTCCGTCGCGCGCAGGGTCACCCCCTCTGGCTTGCCGTCACCCCACACATATGGCGGGAGGATCGTCTTGTGCCGGGCGTCAATATTATCCAGCACCGCCTGACCGACGAGGTGGTTCGAGATCGCGAAGACCTGCAGGTCATACTTTTCGAGCAGCTCGCGTTTGCGGGCACAGTACCCGTCATCGGAGAGGGCTTTGTCGACTTCGAAGTGATCACCCCAGCAGGCGAGTTCGAGGCCGTCGTAACCGAAATCTTTGGCCTTTTTGCAGAGTTCTTCCAGCTTGAGATCGGCCCATTGACCGGTGAAGAGCGTGACGGGACGGGCCATGAATCGGATTCCTTGTTGCAACGCTGGAGTGGGAGACGCTCGAAAAACGACCGCGATTCGGTGTCAAAAAACGGTAAAACCGCGGGCGGGGAAAGTCAACAATCCGCGGTGGTGAACTCGGAACGAGTCACCACCGCGGATTGATTTTGCGGACGATCGCTTGCGGTTTCGCGCTGCGTTGCGCGAAACCGCGAGCGGGACGGGATGTCATTGTTCCGCTTTGCGACGGGCCTCCATCAGCTTCTGTTCGCTGTCCTTGCGGTAGCCGTCGATCTTCGTCAGCGCGACGGCGGCTTCATAGTGCGGGACGGCGGCGGCGGCGTCACCCGCGTCGAGGAAGACATCGCCCAGGTGCCGGCGCCAGAAGTATTCCAGCTGATCGCTGCGCCGTTCGGGGGGCGATTCTTCGGATCTCTTCGCCGCGGTGAGCGCCTTTTTCTTCTGGTTCGCTTTCAACCAGGCGGCGGCGGCGTCCTTGTAATGCCACGCGGCGAGTGATTCATCCCGGCCGGCGGTCTTCTCGAACAGCTCCGCACCCTGTTGGTACTTCTTCGCTTTGACGTACTGCTCGGCGAGGTCCGCGGCGTCACGCACGCTGAGTTCATCCCCGTCAGCCTGCTGAATCCGGGCGTAACGCTCGAACATCACCACGGCCCGTTGCGGATCATCGACGAGTCGGCCGTAGAATTCGCACAAGATGTAAAGCGTGCCGAGGTCATCCGGATTTTCTTTGAGGCGATCTTCATACCGCTTGGCGGCGTCGGCGGTTTTGCCGCGCTGACGGAGGAAGCTGAGGAGTTCCGTCCGGGCGAGTGACCGGGCGGCGGGTTGATCGGCGTGAGCAATGATGAATTCCAGGGCGGTGGCCTTCAGCGTCCAGTCTTCGGCATTCGTGTAGACCGGCAGGAGTGACCGGTAGACCTTCAATTTGAACTCATCGTCGCGCGACATTCGCAGCGCAGCTTCGAGGGGCTCACGGCTGCGGGCATCGGCGCGGGCAGCGACCAGAAAGGCCGTGCCGATGCGGTACGCGTCTTCGGCGGAGGCATATTTGTCATCGCCGACGGCGGGGGCTTCGGTGGGCTCCGCTTGTTTCTTCTTTTTCTTGTTCTTTTGATTGAACGCGAGCAGGTCGGATCCATCGCCGGTGATTTCGGGAGATGGCTGCGCCGAATCCGCACCGTCCTGCGGTGGAATTTGCTCCCCGGCGCTGGCTGTTTCCGGTGACTTTTTCACGATGTCAATCGGCGTCACATTCGGCCCGGTAACCGGACTGTCGTTCATTGTTGTCAGTGAAGGGACACCGTCAGTCGTGGAGGGATTGGGAGCCGCGGGAGCGGCGGCCCACATCCAGATGAGGATCAGACTGACCGGAATCAGCGCGAGCGACATGGCCAAGCCTCCGAGAAGGAACACGACGAGTAACCACATTTGCGGCAGCGTGGGACCGGCGGTGACCGTGCGCCGCTCGGGCGGAGCGAGTTCGATGCACAGATCGTCGGGCAGGGCATACACCGCCGGCTGCTGCACGTGTCGCAAGCAGTCTTCCAGCAATTGCACCACTTCCGCGGCGGAACCGAGCCGGTCTTTCGGTGATTTCTGGTGCAAATGATCGACCAGCGTTTCGAACCAGTCGGGCGTTTGCGGCTGGATCTCGCGCAACCGTCGCGGTGAGCCACTGCAGATGCGTTTCAACACGCCGAACGTGGTCTCTGCCCGAAACGGTGGTCGTCCGGCGGCCATCGCATAGAGAACGCTGCCGAAACTGAAGAGGTCGGTGCGGTGATCGATCGCGTCGCCGCGCGCCTGTTCGGGTGACATGTACTGCGGGGTGCCGGCGATCACACCGGTGCGGGTGAGGGACGCGTCATCGACGGCGCGGGCCAATCCGAAATCCGCGAGCCAGGCGTGGTGGCCTTTTTTCTCCAGCAGAATGTTCGCCGGTTTCACATCGCGGTGAATGAGTCCCCGGGCATGTGCGGCCTGCAGCGCTTGAGCGATCTGCACGGCGATCGTCAACAACTCGACCAACTCCAATGAGCCCTGTCGATCGAGCCGGGCCTGCAGGGATTCGCAGTCGAGAAACGGCATGATCAGATACGGCAACCGTCCCTGGGCGTGAATCGCGTGAATCGGCATGACGTGCGGATGGATCACCGCGGCGGCCGCCTGCGCTTCGCGTACAAACCGCTTCCGTGCGGCTGCGTGTTCGGCGAGCTCGGGACGCAGCATCTTCACCGCGACCAGGCGCTTGAGCGGCTCCTGCCAGCCCTTGAGCACAATGCCTGACGATCCCCGGCCAACGACTTCGAGCACCTCAATGTCATCCAGTCGCCCCAACGCGCCGGCGGTGGCGGCGGGCATTAGAAAGTCGACGGCGAAATCAACCGGCGCGGGAGTGTACCACTCGGGTCCTTCGTGGCTGCTGTCCGCATCTGCGGCATCCGCGTGCGACATCTGACGCAGCACGGTGCCGGCGTTGTCCCATTCGCGATCCCCCGCCGCGAGTCGTTCCAGCTCACACCGGCACGCCTCGCATTGTGTGAGATGGGCCGCGAGTTGATCCTCCTCGGTGGTGGCCAGCGCGTCCTGCAGGCACCGTGAGAGGAGTTCCTTCGGACAGGCAGATGTCGGTGGGTTCATGGGCGCACCTCGCTCGGCGGAATCTCACCGTCCTCGTTCAGCAACCGTTCGACCTGGGCTTTCAAGCGGGCCATGACGCGGCTGCGCGCCATGTACACCGCGCCGGTGGAGAGCTCGAGTTCTTTTGCGACAACCTCAATCGCGCGATGATTCACGGCGGTTTCCCAGAACGCAGTCCACGTGGACTCACGGAATTCGTCACGGACGCGGGCGACCGCCCATGCGAACACCGCCTGCTGATATTCCTGATGAGCGACCGAATCGTCATCGCTCGCGGCAACTTCGTGCATGCGGGCAAGGAACTGTGTTCCTCCGCCGCTGTCGGGTTGACGATGTTTCTGCTGCAGGAAGCGGATCGCCGCATTTCGCGCGATGGTGGACATCCACCGGCGAAACGCGCCGGGACGGCCGTCCGGCTTCCAGCTCCCGACCGACTGGCAGATCGAGGCGAGCACCTGCTGCGTGACGTCGTGAGCGTCCGCATCCTGCAGTCCGCGGCGTTGCAGGAATGTCAGCAGGAATGGTTCGTACTCGGCGATAAACTCATACCACGCCGCTTCGTCCCGCTCGTCCTGCAGGCGAACAACCAGACTCCAGCGGGTTTCCGGCGGCGCCATCGATCAGGCTTGCTGGGGAAGGGGAAAGGTCTGTTTCCACCAGAATAAGCCGCGCCGCGGGGAAATCTCACGCGATTTCAAAGAAATCGCAATTGACTCAGTCGTCGAGGTGGCCGGGGCTGGAGTGTAATCGCGAAGCCCCGGAGAATCGACGCCGACCGTCACCGGGGCTTCTCTTCGGTCCAGCCCCGGCCACCCGCTGCAATTATCACCGGGGGGACTGACGTCCCCCCGCTCGCCAAGACTCATGCTTCGACGGCTGATTGGCCCGTGAAGTACGCGGGTTCGGCGCCGGTCTTCCACTTGATGTTGCAGCCGATGCTCGGACGCTGCTCGATCAGCGGCGATTGCCCCGACAGTACGCGATCCGCCGCGGTGCGGAGATCGGCCCCGGTCACCGGCTTGCCATTCCCCGGGCGGCTGTTGTCGAACTGGCCCCGATAAACGAGCGCCATGTTCGCATCAAACAGGAAGAAGTCCGGCGTGCACGCGGCTTTGTAGGCTTGTGCAACGGCTTGCGATTCGTCGAAGAGATACGGAAACGTATAGCCCGCCGACTTCGCTTCCGCCTTCATCTGTTCCGGGCCGTCATCAGGATGGGTGGCGACATCGTTGGAGCTGATCGCGACGACCTTCAGACCTTTCGCCTGATACTCCTTGCCGAACGCGGCGAGTGCGTCACGCAAATGTTTGACAAACGGGCAATGGTTGCAGATGAACATCACCAGCAGACCTTTGGACCCGGCGAAGTCCGCCAGCGAAACGGTTTTGCCATCGACATTCGGCAGCGAAAACGCCGGAGCCTTGGTCCCCAGCGGCAACATCGTGGAAGCAGTTTTGACCATGTCGGAGTCTCTTTTGCGATCATTTCAGAGGCGAAGCGAACACGCCGGATAGCGTAACGGCGTCGGTGGGCGAACGTCTATCCTGTCACGGTTGTGAGGGCCGATGGTGTTCGATGAACCAGCGCGTTGCGTGACGGTTGCTCAGAGGTCAAGCTGCCGGAATTGACCGCGGGCCTTGGTCACTCGAGATGGACTGCCGAGCCATTGGACTAAGATATGAGGCGCGACATGTGCACAGCCGGAGTCAGATCAGCCAACACCCTCAGAAAATCGTTCAGGAACGCCCCATGAC